>JAXDLS010000425.1:0-11213 GCA_034666485.1 Chloroflexota bacterium | reverse complement strand
CGTCCGTCCGGGCTACTCCGCGGGCACGGAGGAGGCGCGTGCGATGAAGCGATAGAGGTCGCTGTGGTCGGCGCCGATGGAGGTGACGGCGGGCTGCGGCTCCTCCTGGTAGATGCTGCGCAGCGAGCGCTCGATGCCGGGATCACCGCCGGTGAACTCGCCCACCAGGCCGTTCCAGCGCTGCGCCAGCCGCTGTCCGGTGGTGCTGTGCGGGTCGGTGCCTCGGGCCAACGCGCCGCGCAGCTCGTCGATCAGCTCGGCCCACTCCGCCTGCGCGTCCTGGATGCGCTGGTCGCCGAGCAGCTCACGCCGGTGCACCAGCTGCTCGCGCTGCTCGGGGGTGTAGTGGCCGTCGATCATGGTCATGACCTCGATGGTGTGGATCAGCTCGTCCACGGGGGTCTCCGGCGCACCCGCCTCCAGCGCCGCGGCGGAGCGCTCGAGGTGGGTGCAGAGCAGCAGCTCGAGGTCGAGCTGCGCCCGGGCCCGGGCGAGCCGTCGCCGGATGACGCCGAGCGGCGTGGTCCGCGGGTCGGCGAGAAGGGTGCGCACTTCGGTGAGCGCGAGGCCCAGCCCGCGCAGCGCCACGATCAGCTGCAGCTGGGCGATGTCGCCGGCGGTGTAGAGGCGGTGGCCGGCGGCGCTGCGGTGCGACGGCACCAGCAGGCCGAGGTCACCCCAGTGGTGCAGGGTGCGCACCGACAGCCCGCTGCGGCGGGCGAGCTCGCCCACCCGCCACGGGAGCGGAGGGGCGGTCATCGGGTCGTGGCGCATGTCCATGGCGGCGAGGCTCCTGACCTGAGGTGGCGTCGTCAGCGGCCCGTCGCGGCCTCCGCGGGCAGGCCCGTCAGCTCCATCGCGCCTCCGTCGACGAGGAGCAGGTCCTCGGCGATGCTCACGACGCGGTCGGCGATGCGCTCCAGGAGGCGGGCGACGGCGAGCATCCGGGTGGCGCGGGGGGCCGCGAGGGGCTCGGTGCGCGCGCCCGCCGCGAGACCCTCGAGGAGGCGGCGGCAGAGGCGCTCGAGGCGGTCGTCGCGCACCGTCAGCCCGCGGGCCCGGAGGAGGTCGCGGCCGCTCACCGCGAGCAGCACCTCGCGCACCTGCTCGCTGCAGAACTCGGCCATCCGGGTGAGGCCGGGGTCGCCGCCGGACTCGGGCAGCCGGGACAGCTCGGTGCCGATGTGCGCGATCCCGGCGCAGTGGTCGCCGATGCGCCCGAGCTCGGCGGCCATGTGCAGCAGCGCCACCGCCTCCCGCGTCCGGCCGGCGGAGGGATCGCGCTCGAGCACGGTGGCGAGGCAGAGCTGGCGGAGCTCGCGCTGCAGCGAGTGGAGCCGCACGCTCTGCCCGACCACGCTCGAGCAGACGCCGACGTCGCCGTCGACCAGGCCGCACACCGACCGGACGATGGCCCGGTCGACCTCCTCCCCCATGAGCACCACCAGCTGCCGGATCCCGGCGATCTCGCGCTCGAGCGTGGCGGGAACGGGATGGATGCCCGCCCGGCCGACCGGCATCCTCCGCGTCTCGGGATGCGGTCCCGGTGACGGCAGGGCGCCGACGCGTCGGCTCATCGTCCGCTCTCCTCCGGCGGCCGCCGACCCCTGGGTCGAGACCTCGGCCCCTCCGCATGGTGGCGCAGGGCCGGGGCACCTCGGCTTGCGGGACGGTTATCGGGCGGCGATGGAGCGATGGACGTCTGGCGTGCGCCGCGGCAGCCTCAGGCGTGGCGCCCCAGCCAGTCGAGGGTGGCCCGGTAGGCCTCCGCGGCGGCGGCGGCGTCGTAGCGGGGGCCGGTGTCGTCGAAGAAGGCGTGGTTCACCCCCGGGAAGACCCGGACCTCGTGCACGTTGCCCGCGGCCTGGAGCGCGGCGGCGCAGCGGTCGCGGGTGGCGAGGACCCGGTCGTCGAGGCCCGCGTAGATCGCGAGCACGGCGGCGCCGCGTGAGCCGCTGAAGTCGGGGGTCGCGGGGCAGGGCCCGTAGAAGGGCACCGCCGCTGCCAGTCGCGGCTCGCCGGCGGCGAGCAGGCTCCACACCAGGCCGCCGCCGAAGCAGAACCCGACGGCGGCGAGCCGCGCCCTCGGCGCCCGGCGTGCGAGCTCGTCCAGCCCGGCCCGCATGTCGGCCACGAAGCGCTCGGGCGGCGCCTTCGCGAGCGCGGCGGTGGCCCTGGCGGGGTCGCCGAGCGAGGCGGTGCCCCCCTCCTCGGAGAGCAGGTCGGGGGCGAGGGCGGAGAAGCCGTCGGCGGCCAGCCGGGCTGCGACGGTGCGGATCTGGTCGGTGAGCCCGGTGTTCTGATGGATGACGAGGACGCCGCCGCGCGGCGAGGCGGCCGCCGCCCAGGCGCCCTGGAGGGTCCCGGCGGGGCCGGGGAAGGTGATCGCCTGCGCCGGCGGCACCGAGCCGGCGCCGTGCGGCGTGGCCGTGGGCCGGGGCGTCGCCGGCACCGCGGGCGCCGTCGTGGGGCCGCTCCCGCAGGCGGCCAGCAGCGTCGAGGCGGCGCCGAGGCTGAAGCCCATGAGCACCAGGCTGCGCAGCGCGTCGCGGCGGCTGAGCAGGCCGTCGGCGTGGTCGAGGACGATCTCCTCGGCGAGGTACCCGCGGACGTCCACTCCCCCGATGGTAGCGCCGCCGCGGGCCGCCGGTCCCGCTGGGTAGTCTTGGTCGATGGCACGTCGCTTCCGGGTCGGCTACCAGATCCATCCCCAGCACTGCACCGTCGAGCAGATCCGCACCGCCTACCGGAGCGCCGACGGGCTCGGCGCCGACACGGTCTGGGTGTGGGACCACATGTTCCCCCTCTACGGGCCGCCCGACGGCGCCCACCACGAGTGCTGGACGCTGCTCGCGGCGATGGCCGTCGAGACCCGCAGCGCCCACATCGGCGCCCTGGTCAGCTCCAACAGCTATCGCAACCCCGACCTGCTCGCCTACATGGCGGGGACCGTCGACCACCTCTCCGGCGGCCGCTGCATCCTCGGGGTCGGCGCCGGCTGGTTCGAGCGCGACTACCAGGAGTACGGGTACGAGTTCGGCGACGCGCCCGCACGGCTGCGCCGGCTCGGCCTCGACCTGCCGCGGATGCGGGCGCGGCTGGAGAGGCTGTCCCCGCCGCCGCCGCACCGGGTCCCGATCATGATCGGGGGCGCGGGAGAGCGGGTCACCCTGCGGCTGGTGGCGCGCCACGCCGACATGTGGAACACCTTTCCGCCCGCGGACGAGTACGCGCGCAAGAGCGCCATCCTCGACGACTGGTGCCGGAGGGTCGGTCGCGATCCGGCCGAGATCGAGCGCACCATCTCGATCAACGTGGACATGGTCGACGGCGGCGTCGACGCCCTGCTCGCGGCGGGCGCGCAACACCTGATCCTGCGCGGCGCGCAGCCCTTCGACATGGCGCCGCTGGAACGGCTGATCGCGCGCGCCGAGGGCTCCTGATCCTCCGCGGTCAGACCGGGAGGTAGATGAAGCCGAGCACCGCGTCGTTCTCGACGACCCGGTAGTTCACGCGGTTCCAGCCGCTGTGGTTCATCTCCGAGACCTTGAAGTGGCCGGCGGGCACGCCGTCGGTGGGACCGACCGCCTCGACCAGGGCGACGTGTCCGACGCTGCTGGCGCCATGGCCGCGGCGTCCCCAGACGGCGATGGCGCCCACCCGCGGTTCGTGACCCTCGGGGTATCCGAGCACTGCGGCGTTGTGCCACCACTCCCACGCGTTGCCGAACCAGGGCACGCAGCGGCGGCTGGCGACGTAGTAGGTGCACTGCCCGTAGGCGAAGTGGTTGCCGCAGCCGCCGCGCAGCGAGGGCGGGGCGAGCTGCTGGTCGAGGTCCGCGATGCGGCGGGCGATCTCGCGTGCGGGGCCGTCGAGGTCGCGGAAGGCTGCGGCGCGGCTCGCGACGAGCACCACCATGCGGTTGCTGTCGCTGCCGAGCTGCCTCTCCAGCTCCTCGGCGCGAGCGAACTGATCGCGCAGGTCGCTGCGCTCCTGCAGCAGCGACGCCTCACTGGAGGCGACGGTGCGACTGAGACGCTCGACCTGGTCGGTGACGTGCTGTGCGCCGCGCACCCGGTCCATCGCCTCGTTGAAGCTCTCGCTGGAGAGGATGGCCCCGGCGAAGCCGTCGTCGCCGCTCACCTCGTAGGTCGAGCGCAGCAGCATGGCCAGCTGCTGCCGCGCCAGCCCCAGTGCGTGCTCGTTGTCGGCGATGTGCCGGGAGAGGTCGAGCAGCCGCGAGTCGATCGCGGCGAGGCGGCGGCGCGCCTCCAGCAGCCGCTGCTGGGTGATCGCCAGCTGCTGCTCGGTGGCGAGCAGCTGGCGGCGCGCATCGGCGCGTGGACCCTCGAGGGCGGCGAGCTGCTGCACCAGCTCGGCGCGGCGTGCCGCCGGGCCGGTGAGAGGGGATGCCGCCGAGGCAGAGGCGGAGAGCAGGAGACCGGCGAAAACCGTCGCCGCGACGGCCGCGATCAGTCCGAACCTGGTTCGCCTCCGCACGATACCGCTCCTCCCCGGTGCTTCCGTGAACCGCGCGCAAGGGTAACCACCGGGTTGGGGGTCCGTGTTGGGTTCTCGCCGAGTCGTACCGCGTACACCCGCCACACCGAGGTGGTAGGGTGCCGGGGCTTGAACGGGCGTTCGGCCCGGGTCAGGGCCCGCGCCGCTGGAGGGTGCGTCCATGTCGGAGGGCTCGTCGGCCGCGCTCCGGGTCGCCGGCGCGGTGGCGGCGGCGGTGGGGCTCGCGGCCACCTCGATGGCCCTCGGCTTCGTCGTCGGCCGGGGCACGGCGCCCGGAGCGGCCATCCGGCCCATTCCGACCCCCACGCCCGGCCCCGCGGTGCCCCCGCTCGCGGGGCCGAGCATCTTCGTCGCCGGGGTGCCGGTGGGCTACGCGCCGACCAGGGACGGCGCCGTCGCCGCGGCCACCGCCTACCAGCAGTACCTCTTCGGCAACCTCCTGCTCCGCCCCGACGACCTGCGCAAGGCGGTGACCGCGGTGGCCGCGCCGGACAGGACCGACGTGCTCATCGCCAGGTTCCAGGTCGCCAGCAACGTCCTCGAGCAGCGCTTCCAGATGGTGACGGCCACCTCCAGGGGCATCCCCACCGAGGTGCTGACCTTCCCGCTCACCACCCAGGTGATGAGCTACGACGCCGCCAGTGCCAGGGTGCGCATCTACACCTGCACCGTGCTCGCCGAGCAGGGGGTGGTGGCGCCGACGACGATCTGGGGCACGGTGCTGGTGACCGTCCGGCGCACCCGTGACGACTGGCAGCTGGTCGACAGCGCGGTCGACGCCGGCGCGCCCTCGGTCATCCCCACGGTGCAGGGCACCCCGGGCACCGCCCCGACGGTGCCGCCGCAGCTGAACGCCTTCCAGCAGTACATCTACTCACCGCCCCAGGCGGCGGGATGAGCCCCGGTCAGCCGCCGGCCGACCCGCCCGAGAACCCGCCGGCGGAGGGGAAGCAGCCGCCGACGCTGGCCGGGCTGATGACCACCCTGCTGGCGGCCACCCTGCCGGCGCCGGTGCGCGGTCCGGTGGCGGTGACGCACTGTCCCGGCGTCAGGGTCGACGCGGGGACGCTCACCAGCCGCACCACCCTCGTCCGCAGGCTCACCCGGAAGCGCTGCGGCCCGGTGCCGGTGCTGACGGAGTAGGTGTCGCCGGCGATCGCGGTGACCTCGCCGCCGGCCATCCCGCCGCCGCGTCCGGCAGCGACTCCGCCGCCGGCTCGCCGGCAGGCGCCCGCCCGGCGATCCTCGATGCTCACCTCCACGGCCGCCACCAGGTCGGCGGCGAGGCGCGGCCCCGAGCCGAAGGCACAGGTGCCGACCGTCACCGCGGAGATGTCCGCGTCCTGCTGCTGCCCCACCTGGGTGGCGGGGGTGAGCTCGACGTCGAGGTCGAGATGACCGCTGTCGGTCAGCGTCACCACGCTCCCCGTGATCGCCACCACCTCGCCCCGCGCGAGGGGGCGGCTGGCCCTCGCCGCCGGCGAGGGCGTCGCGTTGGTGGCGGGGGTGGTGGTGCCGCTCCCGCAGCCGGCGCAGAGCGCCACCACGCCGCCCGCGGCGAGGGCGAGGACCGGCCTCCTCAAGCCGAGCGCAGCGCCACGATGGCCGCCAACCGGGCGGCGCGGATGGCGGGGAAGACCCCGAAGGCCACGCCGATGCTGGAGGCGATCAGCAGCCCGAGCAGCGCCGCGCTGGGGGAGAAGAGCGCCGTGAGCGGGGTGAACGCGCTGAGCAGGGTGGTGCAGAGCAGGCCCAGGCAGACCCCGAGCAGGCCGCCGATGGCGCTCAGGGTGGCGGCCTCGAACAGGAACTGGCGGAGGATGTCGCCGCGGCGGGCGCCGAGGGCCTTGCGCAGGCCGATCTCCGAGATCCGCTCGGTGACCGACACCAGCATGATGTTCATCACCCCGATGCCCCCGACCAACAGCGAGATCCCGGCCACCCCGGCGAGCAGCAGGGTCAGCGCTCCGGTCACCGAATCGACGGTGCTCAGGATCGTCTCCTGGGTGGTGATGCTGAAGTCGGCGGTGGAGGCGTTGCCGACATGGTGGGTCTGGAGCAGCAGGGTGTTCACCTCCTGATACGCCGCCCCGATCGCGTCGCGCGTCGGCGCGCTGAGCAGGATGCGCTGGACGGTGGTCAGCGACCCGCCGCTGATGAGCTCGCCCTGCGCGGTGGTGAGGGGCACCACCGCCTGGTCGTCGGGGTTGCTGAAGCCCTGGCCGCCGACCAGGTTGAGGACGCCGATCACCTTGAAGGGGAGGCGCTGGATGGCGATCACCCGCCCGATCGGATCCTGGTTGGGGAAGAGCTTCTGGGCGGTCGTGGCCCCGAGCACGGCGACGTGGGTGTGGGCCGCGACGTCGGTGTCGGTGAAGAAGCTGCCACTGGTCATGGTGCGGTTGTTCGCGACCAGCCAGCCGGGCGTCGAGCCGGTGGCGGGCGCGGTCCAGTTCTGAGAGCCGGCGACGATCGATGCGCTGCGCTGCACCACCGGGGCCACCGCGATGACGTCGGGAGCCACGGACTGGTCGTCGAGCGCGCGGGCGTCGGCCACGGTCAGGGTGCTGGCGGCCCCGAGGCCGGTGCGCACCCCCCCGGCTCCCGTGGTGCTGCCCGGGGTCACGGTGATCAGGTTGGTGCCCAGCGCGGTGATGCGCCCGGTGATGCTCTGGCGCGCCCCCAGGCCGATCCCCACGGTGAGGATCACCGCGGCCACGCCGATGAGGATGCCGAGAGCGGTGAGCAGGGAGCGCATCCGCTGCCCGCTCACCGAGCGGAATCCGGTCGCCAGGGTCTGGAAGAAGCTCATTCCGGGCGGCTCCGCGGCCGGCGAGGGCGCGCCGCGGGGCGCGGGGCGGGGGGGGCCTCGGCCGGGGCGCTGGTCGGCGGCGCCGGGGCTGCGGCCCGCCGGGTGCGGCGGCGGGGTGCGGCGGTGGTCGCAACCGGCTGGCCGGTGAGGTGCGAGACGCTGATGTGGGCTCCCTCGGTGACCTCGCCGTCGCGGATGCTCACCACCCGCTCGGCGGTGGCGGCGATGTCGGGGTCGTGGGTGATCAGCACGATGGTCCGGCCTTCGCGATGAAGCCGGTTCAGGATGTCGAGGATCTCCGCGCTCGAGGTGGTGTCGAGGTTGCCGGTGGGCTCGTCGGCGAGCAGCAGCTCGGGGTCGGTGACCAGGGCGCGGGCGATCGCGACACGCTGCTGCTGACCGCCGGAGAGCTCGTTGGGGAGGTGCTCGACGCGGTTCTCCAGGCCGACCATGGCGAGCGCCCGCATCGCCCGGTCACGGCGCCCCCCGCCGTGCCGGTAGAGCAGCGGCAGCTCGACGTTGCGCCAGGCGCTCAGCCGCTTGAGCAGGTGGAACTGCTGGAAGACGAAGCCGATGCGCTCGTTGCGCACCCGGGCGAGGCTGTCGTCGCTCATCCGGCTGACGTCCTCGCCCGAGAAGTGATACCGCCCCGCGGTGGGGATGTCGAGGCACCCGAGGATGTTCATCAGCGTCGACTTCCCCGAGCCCGACGGGCCGATGATGGCCAGGAGCTCACCCCGGCGGACGGTCATGGTCACATGCCGCAGGGCGTGCACCGCGGTCTCGCCGCCGCCGTATGTCTTCTCGACGTCCTCGAGCTGGATGACCGGGCGGTCGTCGCTCATCGCCCGCCGCCGGCGCCTCCGCCGCCGCCGCCGCGTCCGCCGCCCCCGGTCACCCCACCGCCGCCGCCGCCGCCGCCGGTCGGAGCTCCGCCGGACGGCGGCTTCACGCCGACCTCGGCGAGGATCACCTGGTCGCCCTTCTGCAGCCCGCTGAGGATCTGGGTGCGCGTCGGGTCGCTGGCGCCCACGGTGACCGGCTGGGTCGCCGACTGGCCATTGCGCAGCACCTGCACGTAGGAGGTGGCACCGGAGGTGTGCACCGCGCTCGTGGGCACGGTGAGGACGTCGACGTCGCGCTCGACCACGATGCTCATCTGCGCGGTGCTGCCCGCGTGGACGTTGGGGTTGACGCCGTCGATGACCGCGGTGACGGTGAAGGTGGCGACACCCTGGGTGATCAGCGCCGAGGGCGCGACCCCGGTGACGTGGCCGAGGAGCTGCTCACCACCGCCGGCGGGGAGCACGTTGACCTGGTCACCGGTGCGCACCTGGGGCAGCTGCGCGTCACTCACCGGGCCGCTCACCTGGTAGGCCTGCGGGGTGGTGAGCACCACCGCGTGGGTGAGGTTGCCCTGGGCGTTGTTGCCCGCGGTCGGCTGACCGCTCGCGGAGGTGGCGGCCAGCGCGCCGGCGCTGGAGGCGGCGCTGCCGATGGCCTGCCCGTTGGCGACGTTCACCTGCTGCACGGTGGCGTCGACCGGGGCGACCAGCTGGGTGCCGGCGACGTTGACGAGGGCGCTGGCCACCTGGGTCTGGTCGGCGGACACCTGGGCCTCGTCCTGGAGCACCGTGTTCGGGATCTGCCCGTTCTGCAGCGCGGAGAGCTCGGCGAGCGTGTTCTGCAGGTTGGTGGCCGCCTGGCTCAGCGTGCCCTGCGCCTGGTGGGTGCTCTGGTCGGCGTGGGTCTGCGCCTGGGCGATCTGGTTGCTGTCGGTCTGCTGCGTGTTCTGGAAGGCGACCTTGGCGTTCTGCAGCTGGACGATGGCGTTGTTGAGGGCGCCCTGGTTGGTGTCGGCGTCCCGCTGCGCGGTCGCCTGCGCCTGGGCGACCTGGGCCGTTGCCGCGTGCACCGCCGCGGTCTGCTGGGCGCGGGCGTTGGTCACCTGCACCTGTGCGGAGTTGACCTGCGCCTGGAGGGTGAGGGTGTCCGACTGCAGCTTCGCCTGCGCCTGCTGCAGGGTGCCCTGGTCGGCCGACAGCTTGTTCTGCGCGGCCTGGTCGTTGCTGACCTTCGCCTGGTCGGCGCTGATCTTCGCCTGGTCGGAGTTGACCTTCGCCTGGTCGGAGGCCTGGGCGTTCCGAGCGCTGCTGCATGCTGCGGTCTGGGCCGGCGTGGGCGAGGTCACGCAGTTGGCCGAGATCGCCGCCTGGTCGGAGCTCAGGCTGGCCTGGTCGGAGCTCAGGGTGTTCTGGTCGGAGCTCAGGGTGTTCTGGTCGGAGCTCAGGTGGCTGGCGTTGTTCTTGTCGGTGTTGAGGATCGTCTGGGCGGAGCTCACCGCCGCCCGGTCGGAGTTCTGCGCGGCGGTGAGGTTCGCCCTCGCGGTCGTGAGCGCAGCCTGGGCGGTGTTCAGCGCGGCCTGGGTGTCGATCTGGCTCTGCCGCAGCGCGGCCGAGGCCACGTTGATCGCGGTCGCGTCGGCGGCCTTGCTGTCGTTGAGCTGGGCCTGGGCGGTGACCACCGCCTGCTGGTCGGAGGTGATCAGGCCCTGGGCCGCTGCGAGCGCCGTCTGCAGGGTGACCTGCGCGCCCGTCACCGCCGCCTGGCCGGCCGCGATGGTGTCGGAGAGGTTGGCCTGGGCGGGTCCGACCTGGGCGCGGGCGGCGTTGACCGCGCTCTGGCTCGAGGCCTGGCTGACGTTGTCCGGGCCGCCCTGGTCCTGGGCGAGCTTGGCCTGCGCCGCCTGCAGCGCCGACTGGGCGTTGCTGAGCGCGGCGTTGGCCACCGAGGGGTCGAGGTTGGCGAGCACCGTGCCCGCGGGCACCTTCTGCCCCGCCTGCACGTTCACCGCGATGACGTGTCCGTTGGTGCCGAAGTCGAGATCGGTCTCGGCCGAGGGCTGCAGGGTGCCGGTGACGTCGACGGTCTGGGTGACCGTGCCCAACGCTGCCGGTGCGGTGCGGAACACGGGCGGGGTGGGGCCGCGCCGGGCGAGGAGGACGCCGACGACGATGACGCCGATCAGCACCAGCGCAGTCGGGATCACCCAACGCCGCTCTCGCAGTCGTCGCACCAGAGTCCCTCCCGGTGAGGCCGTTCTCAGACGCGTGCGATCACCAGCGTGACCTGCGCACGGCTCTCACGTGAATTCCTTCCCCAGGCCGGCGACACCTCGGGCGGTGCTCCGGCTGGGCCAGTATGCCACGGGTCCGAGCGCCCACCCACCGGGGAGCGGTAAGAGTTCACCAAGAGACGTTCAGACCCAACAGATCAACGCTCAACTGTCGGAAATCCGTCGCGGGAGCCGCCGGCGGACCACCAGGGGAGGGGCTCGCCGCCCCAGCCGGGCGCGCGGTGGAGGGCCCGGACCACCGTGTGGATGTTGCCGCGCACGTTGAAGTCGCCCACCACCTCGCAGTAGCGGGGCTCGAGCAGGGCGACCAGGTCGTCGAGGACCACGTTGACCACGTCCTCGTGGAACACCGCCCGGTCGCGGAAGCCGTTGACGTAGAGCTTCAGCGAGCGCAGCTCCACGCAGCGGGGGCCGGGCACGTAGCGGATGTGGAGGGTTGCGAAGTCGGGGAATCCCGAGCGCGGACAGAGGCAGGTGAACTCGGGCACGGTGAGGTGGATGGTGTAGTCGCGATCGGAGCGGCGGTTCTCGAAGGCCTCGAGCCGCGCCTCGCGGATCATCCGGGTGCCGTAGGGCTCGTCGTCGGTCGGGTGCATGGCCGGTGAGAGTGGCAGGTCGCACCCGGTCCGGGGCGCCGACGGCCCAGGACGGACCCCCGCCCGGTCCGCCACAATCACCGCCGATGCCGGCTCGGCGCGGGTCACGACTCGCTCGACGTCCTCCTCGGCGGCGCGCCGCCCTCCT
>JAXDLS010000424.1:0-2808 GCA_034666485.1 Chloroflexota bacterium | reverse complement strand
ACCTCGATGTCGGCTCGTCGCATCCTGGGGCTGGAGTAGGTCCCAAGGGTTGGGCTGTTCGCCCATTAAAGCGGTACGCGAGCTGGGTTTAGAACGTCGTGAGACAGTTCGGTCCCTATCCGCCGTGGGCGCAGGAGATTTGAGGGGAGCTGACCTCAGTACGAGAGGACCGGGTTGGACGGACCGCTAGTGCACCGGTTGTTCCGCCAGGAGCACCGCCGGGTAGCCATGTCCGGATGGGATAAGCGCTGAAAGCATCTAAGTGCGAAGCCCACCCCAAGATTAGATCTCCCACCGGGTCAACCGGGTAAGACCCCAGCTAGACCAGCTGGTTGATAGGCCGCAGGTGTAAGGGTGGCAACACCTTGAGCTGAGCGGTACTAATCGGTCGAGGGCTTGACCTCCTATCCCACTTTTCAGCGACTGACGCCGCCGTGCAGGTCACGGCGGTTGCGCGGGTGGTCGCCCAGCGCGTTCGTGAAGAAGCGCTCTCGCAGACATCCCTCCGGTGGGCTCGCCGACGTGGTGAGCAGGCCGGAGGTGTGATCGCCCGTGCGTGCCGGCCCGTCCGGTGTGTCGGGGGCGATCACCCGGTACAACGTCGAAACGAAGTACTCGGTGACGATAGCGGCGGGGAGACACCTGTTCCCATCCCGAACACAGCAGTTAAGCCCGCCAGCGCCGATGGTACTGCCCTGGCAACGGGGTGGGAGAGTAGGTCATCGCCGAGTACTTCTTTTTTGTCCGGCTCCCGGCCCGGGTCGGGCCGCCTGGGAAGCTCATCCGTGGGTGGTGCCCTGCCGGCGGCCAGCCGTGGTTGACGGCCACCACAGAGTTGTGTATGGTCGCGGACATGGATACACAAGCCAGTGGTGATCGGCGCCGGGCCTGGCGGCTTGGCCGGCGGCCGGGTCACGGCGCGGCCGCGCCGCCAGGGATCGAGGCGCTCCGCCGCCGGGTGCTCGAGGAGGTTCCGGACCTGGCGGGGCTGTCTCCCATGGAGCGCCGGGTTCGGGTGGCCGCCATCGCCGACCGCGCGCTCGGCGCGACTGCCGGCGAGGCGCGGGCGAGCCGCCTGGTCGAGCTCGTCGACGACCTCACCGGGCTCGGCCCACTCGAGGCGCTGCTCGCCGATCCATCCGTGACCGAGATCATGGTGAACGGCCCCGACCAGGTCCACGTCGAGGTCGGCGGAGAGCTGCGGCGCAGCCCGGTGTGCTTTCGCGACACCGACCACGTCCACGCGGTGGTCCACCGCCTGCTCGGCGGGACCGGCCGGCGCATCGACGAGGGCGCGCCCATGGTGGACGCCCGGCTCGAGGACGGCAGCCGGATCAACGCGGTGCTGCCCCCGGTGGCCTGCGGGTCGCCGCTGCTCACCATCCGGCGTCCGCCCCGCCGGCGTCTCGGCGTCGAGCAGCTGATCGAGCTGCGCGCCGTCGACGCCGCCACCGTCGCCTTCCTCCACGCAGCGGTGCTGGGACGGTGCAACGTGGTGGTCACCGGCGGCGCCGGAACCGGCAAGACCACGCTGCTGGCGGCGCTGTGCGAGCTGGTTCCGGAGGGGGAGCGGCTGCTCCTCCTCGAGGACGTGGCGGAGGTGAGCGCCCGCCACCCGCACCTGGTCCGGCAGCAGTGCCGTCCGTCCGCCCCCGACGGAGGACGTGAGGTCAGCCTCCGCGACCTCGTGCGCAACGCCCTCCGGATGCGTCCCGACCGGCTTGTCGTCGGGGAGGTCCGTGGGGTCGAGGCGGCGGACATGCTCGCGGCGATGAACACCGGCCACGCCGGCTCGATGACGACGCTGCACGCCAACAGCGCCGCCGATGCGGTGACCCGGCTCGAGGCGATGCTTGCGATGGCGCTGCCGTCGGTCGGCGACGCCTCCCTGCAACGCTGGATCGCCTCGGCGATCGACCTGGTGGTGCACTGCGAGCGCTGTGCCGGAGGTCACCGGCAGGTGACCGAGGTGGTGGCCGTCGATGCCGGCGAGCACGGGCGGCCGCAGCTCGGCGCCGTGTACGCGCGCTCAGGCGAAGCCCTCCGCCCCGCGGGCACCACCCCGGACCGGTGCCTGGCGCGGATGCGGCACCATGGTGTCCGCTTCCCGGTGCGCCTCCTCTCCGAGCGGGGTGCGGCATGAGCCGGCGGCGGCTGGGCGCCCGCGCGGGCGCCGCCTACGATCGCTCCCGTTCCGGGCGCCGGCTGGCGGTTCGGCTCGAGCGGGCGATGATCGACACCACCCCGGCGCGCTGGCGGCTCGGCCAGCTGCTGCTCGCGGTACCGCTGGCGATGCTCACCACCGCCGGGTTCGGCGCGAGCGCCGGCCTGGTCATCGCGGCCGGGGCCGTGCGTACCGCCGGCCATCTCGCCCTGCGCGTCCGCGCGGGCCGCCGGGCGGACGCGCTCGAGCGGGGCGCCGCCCTGCTCGCCCGCTGCCTGGGGGCCGAGCTCGCCGCCGGCGCCTGCGCCGAGGATGCCCTCGCCGCCGCCGCCGTCTCCCTGCCCGTCACCGAGCGGGCGCTCCGCGCCGTGGCCGGCGCCGCGGTGCTCCGCACCACGCTGGGGGAGTCGCCCGGGGCCGCGCTCGCCGGCGCTGTCGAGGGTCGCCTGGAGGACCGGGGCCTGGCGGCGGTGGCGGCCCTCCTCTCGCTGCACGGCCGCGCCGGGGGCAACCCCGCCTCGTTCGACCGGCTGGCGGCGGCGCTCGACGCGGCCATCGCCACCCGTGACGAGGCCCGTGCGCTCACCGCGGAGACACGCCTGGCCGCCGTCGCCGTCCCCGCCCTGGCGGGGGTCCTCGGGATC
>JAXDLS010000423.1:0-11614 GCA_034666485.1 Chloroflexota bacterium | reverse complement strand
CCGGCCACCCCGCCGCAGCCGGTCACTCGGCCGCAGCCCCGCGCGGCGACGCCTCCCCGGCCGGCCCCGGAGCGCCCCGCGACCCGGCGGCCGGAGGCGCCGGCGCGGACCGCGATCACCCTGCCCTTCCCCGCACAGCGCACCCGGCCCGATGCCGAGGAGCCGGCGCGGCTCCGCGGCCTCGACGGGGACGCCGCCCCGGTGGGGACGGTGCCCGGCTGGCTGCTGGTGGTGATGGTGGTGGTGGCCACGGTGGTCGCCGCCCTGGCCGCCTACCTGCTGCTGCGCCCGTAGCCGGGGGGCTGCGGCCCGGCCGTGTCGGTGAGGGGGAGGGGGACCATGAGAGGGGTGGCGAGCTGCGCGCGCATCCTGCTGGTGCTCCCGCTCGCCCTGTGGGCGGCGCTGCGCCTGCGACTCCACCGCGTCGCGGCGAGCGACCTCGAGGCGGCCCTGGACCGGCGGACCCGCGAGCTCCGGGAGTCGGAGGAGCGGGCTCGCGAGGTCCTCGCCGACGCCCTCGAGCGCCACCGGCGCCTCGAGCTGCGCGTCGAGGAGCAGATGGCCGACCTGGTGCGCGCCGGCGAGCTGCGGCGGTTCCTTCCCCACCCCGTCGGCGACCGGCTCATGGCCGGCGAGCTCGGCACCGGGCAGCCCCTGGCCCGCCGGCGCCTCACCGTGGTGGTGGCCGGCGTCGCCGGGTTCAGCGAGCTCGCCGAGCGGCTCGAGCCGGAGGACTTCTCGGAGCTGGTGAACGACTACCTCGCGGAGGTCACCGCCGCGGCGGTGCGCCACGGGGGCATGCTCGACCACCTCGCGACCGGGGGCATGATGATCCTCTTCGGCGCTCCCGACGCGGCCGGGGTGGAGGACCAGGCCTGGTCGGCCGCGCAGGCGGCCCTGGCGATGCGCGACTGCCTCGCCGGGGTCGGCACCGCCTGCCTCCGGCGTGGCGTCGGGGTGGAGCTCCTGCTCAGCGCGGGCATCGACACCGGCCATGCCACCGTCGGGTTCTTCGGGAGCGACCTGCTGCGCACCTACACCGCCATGGGCCCCGTCGTCCAGGTGGCCGGTCAGCTGCGCGGGCGCGCCGCCCCCGGACAGATCCTCTGCAGCGCGTCCACCCGCACCGCCCTCGCCGGCCGGGTGGACACCCGGCGGTGCGAGCCCCTCGCCAGGGCCGGGATGCGGCCCGTGGAGGCCTTCGAGCTCGCCGGCTCGACCCCCTCCGACCGTCCCCTCCCCGGCGTGCTCGACCTGCCCGCCTCCGTGGTCCCCTGGTCCTCCGCGACGGCACCGGCGCCGTCACGGCTCTTCCGGTGCGAGGGCGCCTACTGGACGATCGCCTACGACAGCCCGCTCTTCCGGCTCCCGGACAGCAAGGGTCTCGGCCACCTGGCCCGGCTCCTCGCGCACCGGGGTTCCGAGCTTCACGTGCTCCAGCTGGTCGACCTCGACCGTGAGGGCGCGCGCGCCAGGCCGGCGGCGGCGAACGGCAACGGCCACCGCGGCGACGGCAGCGGCGACGGCGACGCCGGCGAGGTCCTCGACCGCCAGGCGCGGACCGCCTACCGGCACCGTCTCGGCGAGCTGCGGGAGGAGCTCGAGGAGGCCGAGGCCTTCCACGACCTCGGCCGCCAGGCGCGAGCACAGGCCGAGATGGACGCGCTCACCGAGCAGCTGGCGAGCGCCATCGGCCTCTCCGGGCGCAGCCGCAGGGCGCACTCGGACGCGGAGCGCGCCCGGGTCAACATCACCAAGCGGATCAGGGCGGCGATCTCCGCCATCGGCCGCCACGACCCGGCGCTGGAGGCGCACCTGCGGGCCGCGGTGCGGACCGGGATCTTCTGCTCCTATATCCCCGATCCCGCGCTCGACGTGGTCTGGAGCCTCTGAGCCGGGGCGCTCCACGCACCTGCTGGGCGCGCGTCCCACCGTGGCCGGGACAGACGGCCTCGTCGACGACGGTCGCCGCCCGCCCTCCTCCCGACGAGGCGATGGACCCACCGCCGGGTGCGGGCGAGCATGCGCTCGAGACATCCAGCGAGGAGACCACCGATGGGCATCACCAGCACGCTCGCGACCCTGCTCGCCACGGTCGCCGGGGGTGCCGTCGCCGCCGCGTGCCTGTACCTGCTCAGCCTGTCGGTGGCCGCCCTGTTCCACCGGCCCGCGCCACCACGCTCCGCCCCCCGGCATCGCCTCGTCGTACTCGTCCCCGCCCACGACGAGGCCGCGCTCATCGGCCGCTGCCTGCGATCGCTGGCGGCGCAGCGGTACCCGGCCGAGCTCCTCCGGGTGGTGGTCATCGCCGACAACTGCACCGACGGCACCGCCGCCCTCGCCTCCGCGGCGGGCGCCGAGGTCCTGGTGCGGAACGAGCCGGCGTCGCGGGGCAAGGGACAGGCGCTGCGCTGGGGCCTCGATCGCGTCCTCCACGGCCCCTGGCGACCCGACGCGGTGATCGTCGTCGACGCCGACTCGGTGGCGGACCCGGGACTGGTGGCTGTCCTGGAGGCCCACCTCGCCGCCGGCGCGGAGGTGGCGCAGGCCGAGTACCTCGCCCTCGACGGGGACGGCGGCGCCCGGGAGGCGCTCCGTGGCGCCGCCTTCCTGCTCTTCCACCGCGCCCGCTTCGCCGGCCGGGCCGTCCTCGGGATGGCCTGCAACCTCGTGGGGAACGGCATGATCTTCAGCCGCCGTGTGCTCGAGGAGCATCCCTGGAGCGCCTTCTCCAGCACCGAGGACCTCGAGTACTCCATGGACCTGCGGCTGGTGGGAGTCCGCCCGGTCTTCGCGGCGGGGGCGCGCGTGTTCGGGCCCGTCGCCGGGCACGGACGGGCGGCGAGAACGCAGCGGTTGCGCTGGGAGGGCGGGCGCTTCCACGTGGTCCGGACCCGGCTCGCGCCGCTGCTGCTGAGCGCCCCGCGCACCCGGGACTGGTCGCGGCTCGACGCCGCCGCCGACCTCGCCGTCCCTCCCCTGGGACTGCTGACGCTGATCGCCGGCACCGGCGGCCTGCTGGCCGCGCTGCTGGTCTCCGCCGGAGCGTCCCCGGGCTGGGTGCTCGCCCCGTGGCTGATCGCGTGTGCGGCCATCCCCGCGTACGTCCTCGTCGGCCTGAGAGCGGCGCGGGCCCCGGCCGCGGCATACCGCGCCCTGCTGCGGGCTCCCCTCTTCGTTCTCGCCAAGGTGGGCACCTACCTGAGGCTCAGCCGCAGCCTGCACGCCGACCGCTGGGAGCGCACCGAGAGACCGGAGGCGGAGGGGATCGGGCGGCCGCACGGCGCGGGCCGGATCAGCATCGCCGGGGTGCCGGTCGATCCGGTCGACCGCGCCACCGCGGTCGGCCTCACCCTCCTGGTGCTGGGCTCCGGCAGGGCGCTGCAGATCTGCACCGTCAACCTGCACTTCCTGGTGACCGCCCGTCGCGACGCGACCGTGAGGCGGATCCTCGGCAGCAGCGCGCTGAACGTCGCCGACGGTGCTCCGGTGCTGTGGCTGGCCCGGCTGCTGGGGACTCCACTGCCCGAACGGGTGGCGGGAGCCGACCTGGTCCCCGCTCTGCTGTCGGCCGCCGCGGCGGTGCGGGCCCGCGTCTTCCTCCTCGGCGGGGAGGCCGGCACCGCCGCCCAGGCCGGCCGCCGTCTCGAGGCCGAGCACCCGGGGCTGGTCGTCTGCGGCACCAGCGAGCCGGCGGTCGCCGCCCACGACGCGATGGACAACGAGGCGATCCTGCACACCATCGCCCGCTCACGGGCGGACATCCTCCTGGTCGCCCTGGGCCATCCCAAGCAGGAGCGGTGGATCGACCTGCACCGCGGCCGCCTCTCGGTCTCCGTCGCCATCGGCGTGGGCTGCTCGCTCGACCTGATCGCCGGACGGAGGTCCCGGGCGCCCCGCTGGATGCAGCGGTCGGGCCTGGAGTGGCTCCACCGGGTGCTCCGCGAGCCGCGGCGTCTGCTGCCGCGCTACGCGCTCGACGCCGCCTGGCTGCTGCTGGTCCTCGCCCCCTCCGCGCTGCTCCAGCGCGCGCGGCAGGCTCCGCGCCCCGCCCGGACGGCACCGCTGGCGACCCGGGATCTGGTCGGCCGCGCCACGACCGCCATCGAGGAGACGTCCCTCACCGGCGTCGCCCAGGAGGTCCGAGTCCAGGCCCGCGGCGCCGACGCCGGGGCGGTGGAGGCGCGGTCCGTCTGATCGTTCCTGTCCACGGCACAGTGTGTCCCCGGTTGTCACGCCTCCCAGTGGGCGGGAGATCCCGGTCGCCGTCGCGGTGGAAGCGGAGCCGGCGCGGTGCCTCGGCGGGCATCGTGTGATCACGAGGGGACGACGGCGGCCGGCGGCCGCGCAGGGGGGAGGACATGTCCGCGGGACAGGTCATGGCGCAGCCTGCCGAGGCTCGGTGCGTCCACGCGGCGGTGCAGAGCCGCCTCGGCATCGCCGCCGCCGCCGCCGCCGGCTTCTGCGTCCTGCTGATGGTCTGGACGCTCGCCCACCTCGGCGGCGCCGGGGCGACGACGGTGCTCGACATCGCCGCCGAGCTCGTCGCCGCCCTCACCGGAGCCGGCTGCTGGGCGGCGGCCTCGGCGCGCGCCACCAGGGACGACGCCGCTCTCATCCGGCGGCTCGCGGCCCGGGTGGCCGAGCTGGAGCGGCTGGCCGGTCATGACGCCCTGACCGGCCTCGCACACCGTGCACAGCTCCGCGATCGCACCGTCCAGGCGCTCTCACGCCGGACCGGGCAGGACGCGGCACCGCCCGCGGTGCTCTTCCTCGAGCTGGACGACCTCGCGACGGTGACCACGTCGCTCGGCGAGGCGGCCGCAGACCGGCTGCTCGTCGCCGTCGCAGAGCGGCTGCGGGCGAGCGCATCCGCGGGTGACGTGGTGGCGAGGATCGGCGGAAGCGCCCTGGCGGTGCTGGTTCCCGGGGTCAGCCGGGCGGACGAGCTCGACAGGGTCACCGAGCGCATCCTCGACGCCCTCGCCGAGCCGGTCGACATCGGTGGCGGCGTGGCGGTCCGCTGCGGCGCGGCCATGGGCGTGGCCATCGCCGACCCACCCGACATCTCCGCCGACGAGCTGTTCCGGCGAGCCGACGTGGCGCTGCACACGGCGAGGACGGCCGGGAACGGGCTGGTCGGAGTCTTCGAGCCCAGCCTGCGGGTGACGCTGGCGCGGCGGACGGAGGGCCCGGAGGCGGGCCGCCGCCGCCTGGTCGGGGTCCCGGGCCCGTCCGGCGAGGACGGTGTGCGGCGATGGCTCGCCCGAGAGCTCCACGACGGCGCGGTCCAGACCCTCACGACGATGCTGATCGAGATGGAGGAGGTGAGGCGCGAGCTGCCCGAGAGCGGCATGGGCGGCCGCATCCTCGACTTCCAGACATCGGTGCGCTCGGCGCTCGGGAGCCTGCGTCGCCTGCTCCTGGATGTCCGCGAGCAGGCCGGAGAGGACCACCGGCTGGTGGACGACCTCTCCGCCCTGCTCGAGCACCTGGACGGCCGCACCGGGATCAAGGGCGAGCTCTCGGTGTCAGCGTCGTGGCCGCGCAGCCTCTCCGCCCAGATCGCGTGCAACCTCCGTCGCATCGTCGAGGAGGCGCTGCGCAACGTCGCGCGGCACAGCCGGGCGCAGCGCGTCACGGTCAGCCTCGACGCGGAGGAGGAGCGGCTGATGCTCACGGTGAGCGATGACGGGCACGGCGCCTACCTTCCGACGACGGTGTCCCCGGCGGGCACCGGGATCCTCGGGATGCAGGAGCGCGCCGTTCTCCTCGGTGGCCAGCTCGAGATCACCAGCCTGCCGGGGACCGGGACCACCGTGCGCGGCACCTTCGCGACGCGCATCGCCTGAGGAGAGCCTCCTCCTCAGGCGGGCGCACGGGCGCTCCACGAGGCGATGGACGGCCAGCGCGATCGCCAGCGTCAGCAGCACCGACAGCGCGGCCCGCACCCCGGGCGATCGCAGCGGCAGCCGCGGGTCACCGAGGGTGTAGAAGACGGTGAGGTGCACCAGGTAGACCACGTAGGAGAGGGCGCCCAGCAGCCGGACCCACCGCAGGTTCAGCAGCCGGAAGAGCCCCCAGTCGTGCCACCGCATGGCGACGACGAAGATGGGGACCAGCGCCGCTCCCTGGAGGGTGTAGCGAACGCTCTGCTGGAACTGCGGGTCGCGGATCAGGAAGCTGAGCAGCAGCCCGGCGACACCGACGGGGAGCCAGAGCGCGCGCCATCGGCGCGGGGTGGCCGCATCGTGGTCGAGCACGGGATTCCCGTACACGGCGAGCGCGCAGCCGAACAGGAGGGAGTCGATCCGGGTGTCGGTGGCCACGTAGGTCCGATCGTTCCCCGCATGGAGGGCGAACACCAGGACGCACCGCCAGGCGAGCACCGCCGCACAGATGCCCAGCAGGACGGCGAGCTGGCGGCGGGGCCGCGGCAGGCGACGCCGCAGGAGCAGGAACAGGACGGGGAAGACGAGATAGAAGTGCTCCTCGACCGCCAGCGACCAGTAGATCGCCGTTCCGGGCGCCCGGCCGACCCACCACCCGGTCTGGACCACCTGGTAGTTGCTCATGTAGAGGATCTGCGGGATGACCGCGTCGAGCCTCAGCGTCTGGCCGGCGATCACTCCGACGAGGGTGAGCAGGGACGCGAGGCCCAGGACCAGGTAGAAGGGCGGGAGCAGCCGCAGCACACGGCGGAGGTAGAAGCGCCTCAGGCTGATGCGGCCCGTCCTCTCGAACTCCCTCCGCAGCAGGGTGGTGATCAGGAATCCGCTCAGGAAGAAGAAGATGGTGACCCCGAACTCCCCGGGGATCCACTGACGGAGTCCGAGATGGGCGGCGACCACGATCGCGACGGCGACGGCGCGGAGGCCGTCGAGGGACGGGATCGCCAGGTCCCCGGTGTGGACGGAGGTCCGCACTCCGCCCTCAGCCATGCGCGGGCACCCGCAGCAGCGTGATCGAGCCGCTCGGGAGATCGGCGCTCAGCCCGGACCCGCTGGTGCCGGAGCCGATGTCCGCACGCCGGACGATCGAGCGCGGGTCCGCTCCCGAGTACTGAAGGCGCTGCACGGCTCCCGCGCCCGCTCCCCGCGCCAGCCTGAGGGTCAGCGCGTGCCCCCGCTGGAGATCCTTGTTCATCAGCATGACGTCGGTCCAGCCCCTCTCCCGGGAGGCGAAGCAGGACACGGTGTCCGGCGCCGACGAGGTCGCGGCGACCGAGGTGTCGCCGAAGCCGGTCCCGTGGCCGTCGGCGTCGCGGTACATGCGGAAGGCGAACCACGCCGGCGAGCCCGGCTTCGGCGCCGTCCAGTAGGTCGCCAGGAAGACGTTCTCGCGCCCGAGGACTCCCAGCGCCTCCGCCTCCGCCAGGCCGGCGCTGACGCTGTCCCCCCCGCCGAAGTTGTACTCGGTGATGCCGATCCGGGTGCCCGGGTAGTCCTCCGCCACCCACTCGCGGAGCCGGGGGATGAGCCGCACCGTGTCGTTGATCCAGGATTCGTCGACGTACGCCGGATCCCACAGCGATCGCGTGGAGCGAAGCCTCTGCGCGCTCGCCTCGGGGTCGGACGCGTCGCCGGCCCCCCGCCCCTGCGGGTAGTAGTGCACGGTGAGCACGTCGAGGCTGCGCCGCCCCGACGCGACGTCGCGGTCGTGGATGGTGCGCAGGAACCAGGGCGTCAGGGGCACGTCGCCGTGGGCGCTGCGATCGGCGTGGGTCGCGTAGTTGTCGGTCCCCCGGTCGAGCGCGGAGTAGAGCAGGTCGGTGTACCCCCAGCTCTCCGGGCCGGCCACGAGGGCGGTGGGGTCGACCGCCTTGATCGCGGAGGAGTACTGCTCGAAGGTGCGGGCCAGCTCGTCGTAGCCCACCGGCGCCGGGTGGACGTCGCGGTGGGTGACCGACCAGAGCATCGGCTCGTTGTCCACGGCGTAGAGGCGCACCCCGCCGGCGCCGGCGCGGCCGAAGTGGGCGACCAGGTGGTTCACCCACTCGTCCTGGTAGACGATCCGGCTGGCCGGGTCGGGGTCGAGGACGAACGGGCCCGGCTTCCGGGGACGGGAGGGCACACTGGTCCCCTCGCGGTTGGCGGTGGGGTCGTAGGCGACGGCGGCGTCGACCGTGCCCGCGCCCTCGGCGGGCACGCCGACCGACCGGTCCTCCGGGTTCGCGGACCTCGCCACCCAGCCCAGCGCGGGGATGGTGAGGAGCGTGTCCACGTGCGCGGCGCGGTTCGCGGCGATGGTCGCGTCCGATGCCGAGCCGCCATTCCCCCCGTAGTCGACGTTGCGGAACTCCCAGTCGGAGGCGGCGTTCCAGGCGTGTCCGATCACCCAGTTGAAGCGGCTGCTGGGATTGCCGCCCCAGCGGTTCAGGGTGGCCCCGAGCCCCTCCAGCGTGCTCGGGTCCGCCCCGGCGACGCCGTAGATGTAGGGGCTGATCGCGTGCACCGCGGCGTGATCGTCGACGGCGCAGGACACCCCGCCGGCGGTCAGGGCGTCCTCGCCGGGGGTCGCCCGTGCCGCCGTGGCGATGCCGGCGAGCACGATGATGCCGAGGACGAGGACGGCGGCACCCCGGCGGCGCGTCGTCATGGCGAGACGACCATACTGAGCACGACGCTACGGTGCCGGGCCGCCATCCAGAATGGGCTGCAGGCGCCGCGGATCAGGGCTGTCCCGCCGAGGGCCCGGGACACGGCCGCAACCGCCGCCCCCGGGCCGGGACCGCCGACCCAGTCACGAGCGGCCGCGACCATGGCCGTGCGCACACCCCGGCGGATAGCGTCGGCGGGGTGAGCGTGATCCATGCCTGAACGCCGTCCACCGCTGCGTCTCGTCGACCCGGAGCTGCCGCCCAGCCCGGGCGTGGCCGACGCGCTGCGCGCCGCGGGGCCGCGGGTGCACCTCCTGGCGGCCTCGGTCCTCATCGACGCGGGAGCCCTGGACGCCGCCTGGGAGCCGCTCGAGGAGGCCGCGCGCGACGCCCACGACCCGCTCGTCCGGGAGGAGCTCGGGCTGCTGCTGCTCCGGCTCGCCCGCGGGTGGGAGGATCGCCGCCGGCGCGAGGCCGCCCGAGCCGCGCTGCGCCTGGCCGCCCAGCTCGCCCCCCGGCGCGCGGTCCCGGTGCTGGCGCGGCACCTGCAGCAGGAGGGGGCCTGGGACGAGGCGCTGGCGCTCTGGGCCCGGGCGATCGAGCTCGACCCGGGGGAGGCCGACCATCACCTCCACCATGGGCGGCTTCTCGAGGCTCGGGGCAGACACGGGGAGGCCCACGCCGCCTACCTCCGCCTCGTCGAGACGCTGCCGACGGCGCGGTCGGCGCTGACCGTCGCGCCGCGCCTCGAGCGCCTCGCCGGCCAGCTGCCCCCCGCGCCGGGAACGGCGACCAGGATCGCCATGCTGGGGTCCGCCACCCTCGACCAGCTGCGCGACTGCCTGATGGTGCAGGCGCACCGTGCCGGGTTGCGCCCACGCATCCACCTCGGCACACCCGACCAGTACGAGCTGGAGATCGCCGACGGTGACAGCGGCCTGCATCGCTTCGGCGCGGAGGTGGTCATCCTGGCCGTCCACCGCAGCCGGCTCTTTCCCGAGCTGGAGAGGCTTCCCTGCCGCGTCCCCGCCAGCGAATTCCGGGAGGTCATCCTCCCGGGCCTCGACCGGGTCCGCAGCCTGCTGGGCGCCTTCAGGTCGCACTCCTCCGCACGGGTGCTGCTGCACAACATGGTGGTGCCGCAGCTGCCCGCCAGCGGGACGGTGGAGGCGGACGAGCTCGGGCTGCGGGACGCCTTCCATCACGTCAACCTCCTGCTCGCCCGCCTCACCCACACGGAGTTCGGCGACGTCCACCTCGTGGACGAGGACGCCGTCCAGGGCCGGTGCGGGAAGGCGGGGGCCACCGACCCACGCCTCTGGCTCGCGGCGGGCATGCCCTGGAGCGAGTCGGTGCTCATGCCCCTGGCCCAGGAGCACGTCCGGCACCTGCTCGCCGCCCGTGGCGACCGGGCGCGAAGCTGCCTGGTCGTCGGTCTCGACAACACCCTGTGGAGGGGCCGGGTCGCCGAGGACGGTGCCGGCGGCGTCGAGCTGGGCGCACGGGCGCCGGGCAACGCCTTCCAGCTCTTCCAGCACCAGCTGGACCTGCTGCGGACGAGCGGCGTCCGGCTGGCCATCTGCAGCAAGGCCGACCGCGACGCGGCGGTGGCCCTCCTCGAGACCCATCCGGACATGCTGCTGCGGCTGGGCGACTTCGCCGCCACCCGCATCGGCTGTGCCTCGAAGCCGGCCGGTGTCCGCGAGATCGCCGCGGAGCTCGGCATCGGCCTCGACAGCGTCGTCTTCTGGGACGACAGCCCGGAGGAGCGCGCCCAGATGCGCGCGGAGCTGCCCCAGGTCCTCACCCCGGAGGTGCCCGCCGACCCGGCCCGGCACCGCCAGGCGCTCGTCGACCTGGCCGTGTTCGACTCCATCGACCGCCGCGAGAGGCGGTGACGGAGCATGGTCGACGCCGCCCCGAGGGCGCCGGCGGCGGGGACGTCTCCCTCGATGCGCAGGTGTGCCAGGTCATCGCCGCCAGCTTCGACCTGGACGACGACAACCTGCCCGTCCCGGCGAGCCGGGAGACGATCCCGGAGTGGACGTCACGCAGCCACATGATGCTGGTCCTGAACCTCGAAGCTCACTTCGCGGTGACCTTCTCGCTCGAGCAGATCGTCGACATGACCTCGGCGGCCGCCATCGCCGTGGTGCTGAGCAGGATCGGCGCACCGGTTCAGGAGGGATAGCGTGCCGGAGACCCGCAGGTTCGTCTTCGTCATGGAGCAGATGCTCGGACACGCCGTCCACGGGGCCAGTCTCGAGCGCGCCATCGCCCTCGAGCCGGACATCGCGGCCACCGTGGTGCGGGTGGGCCCGGGCACCCGGTCGGGACTCGGGCGGCTGCCGGCTCTGGGCAGCTGGTCGTTCCAGGCGAGCCGGGCGGCGCGTGCGGCGGTGGCGGGCCCTGCCGCCCGGGGCGATGTCGACGCCCTCCTCATCCACACGCAGGTGCTCGCCCTGCTCTCCGCCGGCGCGATGCGCACCGTGCCCACCATCGTGTCCCTCGACGCCACGCCGCTCAACTACGACAGCGTCGGCGACAGCTACGGCCACTCCAGGTCGCCGGCCCCGCTGGAGTGGGCGAAGTGGCGCGTCAACCGGCGCGCGTTCGACGCCGCGCGCGCGCTGGTCTGCTGGTCGAGGTGGGCCGCGGACTCGCTGGTCCGCGACTACCACGTGCCCGCGGAGAAGGTGCATGTCATCCCTCCGGGTGTCGACCTCGGTCGCTTCCGGCCGCCGGAGCAGCGGGATCCTGACGGTCCTGTCCACATCCTCTTCGTGGGGGGCGACTTCGCGCGCAAGGGCGGCCACGAGCTGCTCGAGGCGGCGCGCGCTCTCGGGCCCTTGGTGGAGCTCGACATCGTCACCTCGACACCCCCGGGACCAGGTCCCCTCGGCGCCGGGGTCCGCGTCCACCTGGGCATCGGCCACGAGGTCGACCGGCTCCACGACCTCTACCGGCGGGCGGACATCTTCGCCCTGCCGACCCGCGGCGACTGCCTGCCGCTGG
>JAXDLS010000422.1:0-4476 GCA_034666485.1 Chloroflexota bacterium | reverse complement strand
CGTGGCCGCCGCCCGCCGCTCCATCGCCGCCGCGGTCGTCGAGTGGCGTGCCGCCGAGGAGGCCGAGCGCCTCGCGGGGGCGCTGGCGGCACGCGACCGCGAGCAGCTGGAGCGGGCCCGCGACCTGGTCGACGACCTCGGGCCCCTGCACCTGACCCCGGGCGAGGACGTGGCCCTCGCCACCGAGTGCTCCCGGCTGCGCGGCGCCGCGCGGCTGCGCGCCGCCGCCGAGGCGCTGGGAGCGGCCTGCAGCGGCGGGGAGGAGGGCTCGGCGGCCGACCTGGTGGCCGCCGCCGTCGCCGCCGGCCGCCCCGTCGCCGTCGCCACCGGCGACGTCGAGCTCACCGCCCTGGTCGGCGACGGCGGCGAGCTCGTCGCCCATCTCACCGAGCTCGGCCGTCGGGCCCGGCGGCTCGCCGCCCAGTGCGAGGTCGACGACCGCCGCCTCGCGGTGGTCGAGGAGCGGCTCGACGTCCTCGACCGGGTGCGGCGGCGCCATGGCGGCAGCCTCGAGACCGCCCTCGCCCGCCTCGAGGAGGCGGCCGCGCTGGTCGAGGCCGCCGGCGGCGACCGCACCGCGGAGCGGCTCGCCGCCACGGTGGAGGCGAGCCGCTCCCGGGCCGCGCAGGCGGCCGCGGCGCTGAGCCGGGGGCGCCGCACCGCCGCGGCGGCGCTCGAGCGCGCCGTGACCGCCGAGCTGCGCCGGCTGCGGCTGCCCCACGCCCGCTTCCGGGTGGGGCTCCATCGCACTCCCGACGAGGCCGGACTCGAGGTCGACGGGGTGCGGGTGGCCTGCGGCGCCGAGGGGGTCGACGGGGTCGAGTTCCGGCTCGGGGCCAACCGCGACGAGGTGCCTCTTCCCCTCGACGAGGGGGTCTCCGGCGGTGAGCTCTCGCGCCTGGGACTGGCGCTGCGCGCGGTGGTCGCCGACGCCGACGACTGCCCCACGCTGGTCCTCGACGAGGTCGACACCGGTCTCGGCGGCGAGACCGCGGCCCGGGTCGGCGAGGTGCTGGCCGCGGTCGCCCGCCGCCGCCAGGTGCTGGTGATCACCCACCGCCCCGAGATCGCCGCGCCCGCGACCCGCCACCTGGTGGTCGCCAAGCGGGACCGCGGCGGCCGGGTCGAGGCCGCGGTCGGCGCCGTGGAGGGTGAGGAACGGGCCGGCGAGGTGGCCCGGCTGATGTCCGGCGCCCCCACCGAGGCAGCGCTGGCACGGGCGCGCGAGCTGCTCACTCACGGGGATGGCGGCGCGGCCACGCCGGCGCTCCGCCCCGCTCGTACCATTGGTCGCGATGAGTGAGCAGGAGACGCCCTCCGAGGCCGCCCCGGCGGGCGCGCCGGAGACCGCCCCGGTGCGCTTCCCGGTGGACGTGCACGGGTTCCGCGGCCCCCTCGAGCAGCTGGTGGCCACCGCCCAGCGCGGCGACGTCGACCTCGCCGCCATCCCCGTGAGCGAGATCACCGCCCGCTTCCGCGCCCGGCTCGAGGAGGCCGACACCGACCCGCGCGACCTCGCCGACTTCCTCAGCCTGGCCTCGCGGCTGCTCTCCCTCAAGGCCGCCCGGCTGCTCCCCGACGGTGCCATCGGCGCCGACGAGGAGACCGCCGACGACGGCGCGCCGGTCGACGACCCCGGCGCCCGCCTCGCCGAGTACCGCCTCTTCCGCGCCGCCGCCGAGGCGCTGCTCGCCGACGCGTCGGAGCAGGGGGCGCGCAGCTTCCTCAGCACCGTGTGCCCCGACGTGGTGCCCTCGGAGCGGCTGGCGATCGCCCCCCAGCGGCTGCTCAGCGCCTTCCGCGCCGTGCTCGAGCGCCTCCCCGAGGCCGACCTGCTCGAGGTGCCGGCCAGCAGCGTCTCGGTGGAGCAGAAGGCCACCGAGCTGCGCGCCATGCTCGCCGGCCGGGGCACGCTGCGCTTCGACGAGATCTTCGCCGCCGCGCGGTCGCGGCTCGAGGCGGTGGCCGGTTTCCTCGCCCTCCTGGAGCTGATCAAGCGCGGTGAGGCGCGGGTCGACCAGGAGGACAGCTTCGGCGAGATCACCGTGACCGCGGTTGCGGTCGAGGCCCATGGCTGAGCCGGACCTCGACCGCGCCATCCCCGACCACGTCGTCGGCCTGCCCGCGGAGGAGCTGGACACCGCCCTGGAGGCGGTCTGCTTCGCCCTCAACCGCAGCCTGACCCTGGCCGAGGTGGGCGCGGTGCTGGGCCGCAGCCCCGGTGACCTGGCGGTCGCCGCCGAGACCCTCGCCATCCGCCTGCGCGGCCGCGGCCTGATGCTCCAGCGCCACCAGGACGAGGTGCAGCTGGTCACCCGTCCCGAGGTTGCGTGGGCGGTCCACCGCGCCCTCAACCCGGAGCGTCCCAGCCGTCTCAGCCGCCCCGCCCTCGAGACCCTGGCGATCGTCGCCTACCGGCAGCCGCACACCCGCGGCGCCGTGGAGGCGATCCGCGGGGTCAACTGCGAGGCGGTGCTCGAGAGCCTCGAGCGGCGTGGCCTCGTCG
The DNA here is from genome assembly GCA_034666485.1 of Chloroflexota bacterium. Taxonomy (GTDB): domain Bacteria; phylum Chloroflexota; class Dormibacteria; order Aeolococcales; family Aeolococcaceae; genus CF-96. The sequence goes on along the minus strand of JAXDLS010000422.1, from coordinate 1,970 downwards.
CCGAGGTCGGCCGCCAGGACAGTCCCGGGCACCCCCGCCTCTTCGGCACCACCCTGCGCTTCCTCGAGGTGGTGGGGCTGGAGCGCGTCGAGGACCTGCCACCGCTGGCCGAGGGAACCGTGATCCCCGAGCTGCCCGCCGAGCGGTGGGCGGAGGACACCGAGGAGGAGCCCGTCCGCCAGGCCTCCGCCGCGGCCATCGGGCAGGCGCCGGCGGCCCCGGGATGAGCTCCACCCCGGCGCCCCCACAGCGCCTCAACCGCTACCTGGCCGGACGCGGGGTGGCCTCGCGGCGGGGCGCCGACCAGCTCATCGAGGCCGGCCGGGTGGCGGTCAACGGCCGCCGCGCCGCGCTGGGGATGCTCGTCGACCCGGTGCGCGACGGCGTGGCCGTCGACGGCCGTCCGGTGCCCCCCGAGCTGGAATACCGCACCCTGATGCTGAACAAGCCGGTGGGGGTGGTCAGCACCCGCAGCGACCCGGGCGGCCGGCCCACCGTGCTCCACCTCGTCGAGGACTCCAGCGGCCTCTTCCCGGTGGGACGGCTCGACACCGACAGCCGGGGCCTGCTGCTGCTGACCACCGACGGCGACCTGGCGCTGCGGCTGACCCATCCCCGCTACGGCATCCGCAAGCGCTACGCGGTGGCGGTGCGCGGCCGGGTGCCGAGGGCGGCGCTGCGGACCCTGCTCGCCGGGGTGCGGCTCGACGACGGCCCCGCCCGGGCCCTGGCGGCGGCGGTGACCGGAGACCACCGTGACGACACCCTGCTCGAGCTGGAGATGGGGGAGGGGCGGCGCCGCGAGGTCCGTCGGCTCTGCGCCGCCGCCGGTCTCGTGGTCACCGATCTGCAGCGGGTGGGCTTCGGGCCGCTCCGGCTGGGCCGGCTCGCCGAGGGCACCAGCCGGCGGCTGCGTCCCGCCGAGGAGGCCGAGCTGCGCGCCGCCACCGGCCTGCCCGCACCCTCCGGGGCCGGATGACCGACGTGGCACCGGTGCCGGCGACGCTGGAGGCGGGGGAGCGGGACCGCCGGCCGATCATCACCGTCGACGGGCCCGCCGGCGGCGGCAAGAGCACCCTGGGGCGGCGCCTTGCGGTGGCACTCTGCCTGCCCCTGGTCGACACCGGCCTCTTCTACCGGGGCCTCACCGTCGCCGCGGTGCGCGCCGGGCTCGACGCCGGCGACACCGCCGGGGCCGAGCGCCTCGCCGCCTCGGTGCGCATCGAGCTGAACACCGATCCCTCCGGCGCGTCCGGCGGCTGGACGGTGCGAGTCGACGGCGAGGACGCCACCGAGGCCGCCCGCGACCCCCACCACGCCCCGCTGCTGACGGCGCTGAGCGGCATGGAGGGGGTGCGCCGCGCCCTGCTCGCCCCCCAGCGTCAGGCGGCCGCCGGCGGCGCCGTGGCGGTGGGCCGCGACTGCGGCACGGTGGTCTTCCCCGACGCCGAGGTGAAGCTCTACCTCGACGCCGCTCCCGAGGTGCGGGCCTCGCGGCGAGAGGTCCAGCTGCGCACCCGGGGCACCGCCGTCGACGCCGCCCAGCTGCGCTCGGAGGTCGCCGAGCGCGACGCCCGCGACTCCGGACGCGCCGTCGCCCCGCTGCGGCGGGCCGACGGCGCCCACGTCATCGACACCGGCGCCCACGGCATCGACGCGGTGGCCGAGCTCGCCCTCGACCTCTGCCGCCGCGCCGGCGTGCCCGGCTGCTGAGCGCCGCGGCCCGTGGTCCCCGCCATCCGCACCTCGCCGCTCTACCCCTTCGAGCGGCGGCTGATGCTCAGCCTGGTGTGGCTCTTCCTGGGTGACGGCCTCCACGTCGAGGGGCTCGAGAACGTCCCCGGGGGCGGCTGCATCGTCGCCGGCAACCACCTCGCCACCTGCGACCCGCCGCTGATCGGCGCCCTCGTCCATCGCCACGACGTCCACTACATGGCCAAGGCCGAGGCCTTCGACCGGGTCGCCACCGG
>JAXDLS010000421.1:0-3622 GCA_034666485.1 Chloroflexota bacterium | reverse complement strand
CGCCCGTCTCCATGGAACATGCCGGGTGGTCAACCGCGGTGCGATCGTCATCGGCCGCTCCTTCGTCATCACCGCCGAGACGGTGCCCTCGGAGCTGATCACCTTCCGCGGCGGTCGGATCGAGATCGCCGACGACGTCTATCTCAACTTCGGATGCTCGATCTCCGCCCGCCGGCTCGTGAGGATCGGCGACCGGTGCCTCATCGGCCCGTACTCGATGATCATGGACAGCGACGACCACGACCCCGAGGACCACGCCTCGGGCGGCCGCTGCGAGCCCGTCGTCATCGAGGAGGACGTCTGGCTGGGCGCCCGGGTGACGATCCTGAAGGGCGTCACCATCGGCGCGGGATCGACGGTGGCCGCCGGCAGCGTGGTGACACGGGACGTGCCGTCGCGGGTCCTGGTCGCGGGTGTCCCGGCGCGGGTCATCCGTCCGCTCGGCTCCGACGGCGGGCCGTCACCTCGGTGATGCGCTGGACGTGGTGGGCACCGCGACGGGCCGGCGCGCCCTACGGGCGGGCGGGCGTCGCCGGGTACAGCGACCAGATCGCCGGGTCCTCGAAGCCCAGCCGCCAGACCGCGGTGCCGGCCATCCCCCGCTCGCCGGCGAGCGCGAGCTTGCGGGCGAGGCTGTCGGCGTCGTCGAAGTAGGTGACCGCGTCGGCGGCGCCGGTGCGCACCAGCGGCGTGAACCCGGCGAAGTCGTAGTCGACCCGCGCCCCCGGCCCGGCCAGCGCGGTGGCGAGCGCCGGGGCGTAGCCGTCGGCGGGGGCGCCGGTCAGCGTCCACGAGCGCGCGTAGAGGGGCATCCCCAGCAGGGAGCTTCCGCTCGGCAGGTGGTCGAGGCTGCCGCTCACCAGCTGCCGGTCCCAGTCCAGGCCGGCGACCGGCCCGGGCATGGTGCTGGGGCCGTGCTGCTCGTAGGCCATCAGGGTGACCAGGTCGGCATGGCCCACGATCGAGCCCAGGTCGTAGGCACCCGAGTAGAAGTTGAGGTGGCCCGGCTTGTGGGGGACGACCGCCACCGCCAGCCGCCGGCCGTCGGCGTGGAGCCCGTCCGCCAGCCGGACGACGAAGGCGCTGAGCCGGTCGCGGTCGGCGGGCGGCACGCTCTCGAAGTCGAGGTCGAGGCCGCCGTAGCCCCCCTCGGCGGCGGCGGCGCGCAGCGCCCCGACCAGGCGGCCGCTGGCGGCGTCGTCCTCGAGCAGGGCGGCCACGGCGGCGCTGTCGAACTCCGCGTTCTGGATCAGTGGCCACACCGGCACCCGCCCGGCGGTGGCGGTGGCGACCGCCGGGGGGTCGGCGGCGCCGCTCAGGGTGCCGTCCTGGTGGGCCACCAGCCCGGTGGGGCTGAGCAGCGAGATCTGCCCGAGGTGGGCGGCCACCGAGGCCCGGGAGGCGGCGGTCGCCACGCTGAAGGCGAGCAGCAGCCGGGACGGCGGCGGCGCCGGGGGCGGGGGCACCACGCGCATCCGCACCGCCCCCGGTGGCACCGGTGAGAGGTCGAGGTCGAGGGGCGCCGCGAGGTGGGAGCCGAGGTCGGTGAGCACCTCCGGGAGGTGCAGCATGCCGCCGGGCGGCGCGGCCCAGAAGACCCGCAGGTGGCGGCCGTCCTGCCAGGCGTGGATGCCGCCGGGGATCGCCGCCTCGACCGCGGCCGGGTCGGCGGGAGCCAGCTCCATGGCGAGGTCGAGCACGGTGCCGTCGCGCGAGTCGGAGTGGAGCGCGGCCATCGCGCCGGCGGGGGCGACCACGTGGAAGCCGAGCCGGTGGCGGCCGCGGCCGACCACGTCGAGGTCGAGGCGGTGGGCCGACCCGAGCGGCATCGGCGCCACCGCCGCCACCAGCGCCCCGGCGTCGGAGCGGAGGCGCAGGGGCCGGCCGTCGAGCGTCGCCCGGCCCTCGTCGGCGTCGAGCGGCCGGCCGGCGGAGACCCGCAGGTCGAGGGTCGGGGGCACCACGGTGCTGCCGTCGCCGAGGCTGTGGCCGCCGGCGCTCACCACCACCGCCCCGGTGGCCGGCGGGATGACCGGCGGGGTGGCGGCTCCCCCGCAGCCCGTCAGGAGCAGGGCACAGAGCAGGGGGGCGGCACGGCGGCCGGGCATGCCCGGGAGTCTAGGGATCGAGCGGGTGTTCGACCAGGGTTCAGCGGACGGTGATGAGCAGGATCACCTGGATCGGGCTGTCGCCGGGGTTGCCGGCGAAGTGCGGCGGGACGACGGCCACGAGCCGGAGCACCGTGCCCCGGGCGATCCCGGGCGGGATGGTCACGCTGAGGAGCGGACCCGACGCCTGCACCGTGCGCTCCGAGGCCGACGATCCCTCGCCCGAGAGCGCCGCCGGCCCCGAGGTGGCGACGGCGAGAGGCGTCGGCTGGGCGGCGCTGTCGTTGGCGGGAGCCTGGCCGGCGGCGCCCGGCGGGGCCGCGGCCGCGGCCCTGGGCGCGCCCGCCGCGGCCGGCCCCCCGGTCTCCAGGGTCACGCAGGGGACGACGGCGGTGGCCGCGCCGGGCGCGGCCGGCGTGGTGGTCAGCCGCGCGTAGATGGGCACGCTCTCCCCGGGCGCATAGCTGCCGGCGGGGGTGGCGAGCACGAGCTCCCCGCCGGTCGCCGCCGCCGTGCGCGCCGCGTGGGCGAAGCTCGCCGGCGCCCCCGCTCCCGAGGGCACCGGGGCGACCGGGCAGGGGACCGGCGCGATCGGAGCGAGCAGGGGAACGGGCGCTCGGAACGAGTCGCCGCCCGACCCGGCGCGGTTCTGGGCCACCGCGCCGCTGCCGGCCGTCGTCGCCGGCATCGACCCGCCGCCGTGGTGCACGGCGAGCACCACCGCGGCGACGCCCACCGCCGCCAGCGTCGCCGCGGCCGTCACCGGCTGGGGGTGGAGCAGCGCGTCCCGCAGCCGTCCCAGCAGGGCCCCGCGGCCGGGTGCCGCCCGGGGCGCGCCCACGGGGAGGCGCACCGTGGCGGGCATGGCCACCACCGGCAGCATCCGCACCGCGTCGAGAGCGGTGCGGTAGTCGTCGAAGGCGCCGGCGCAGCGGGCGCAGCCCTCGAGGTGGGCGTCGAAGCGGCGGCGGGCGCCGGGGTCGAGCTCGCCGTCGTACGCCGCCGAGAAGAGGGGGTCGGCGTGGCGCCCGGCCATCAGCGGGTGCCCTCGACCGCGAAGAGCGCGGTGTTGCCGCGGAGCGCCTCGGCGAGCATCGCCCGGGCCCGGCTGAGGCGTGACTTCACCGTGCCCAGCGGCACCCGCAGCACCTCGGCGATCTCCTCGTAGGAGAGCTGGTTGACGTCGCGGAGCACCACCGCCTCGCGGAAGTCGGGGGGAAGGGCGAGGAGCGCCCGGCGCACCACCCGGGCGCGCTCGCGTCCCTCGGCGACGGCGTCGGGGCCCATCGCGGGGTCGGGGAGGTCGAGGATCTTGCCGTCACCGCGGTCGAGCGGGTCCTCGGGGCGGCGCACGCCGCGCCGGAGGACGTCGTGCCCGGCGTTGAGGGCCACCCGGTAGAGCCAGCCGCGCACCGACGCGCCGCGCAGCGTGGGGAGGTTGACGTAGGCGCGCATGAAGGTCTCCTGGACGACGTCGCACGCGTCCTCGGGCCGTCCCAGAAGTCGGAGCGCCA
>JAXDLS010000420.1:0-4316 GCA_034666485.1 Chloroflexota bacterium | reverse complement strand
CGGGCCGCCGGCTGGTGGGCAGCCCCGCGGTGATCGCCGGCACCGCCCTCGACCCCGCGCTGGAGATCGGCACCTTCGACGACGGCGTCCTCTACGTCCGCTCCGACACGCTGGGATGGCGGACGCTGTGGAGCGCCGCCCCGGGCTTCACCTGCATCGACAATCCCGCCGCGCACCTCGACCACGTCGCGGCAACCCTCTGGGTCGCCTGCCAGGGCGCCGACCACGTGCTCCGCTACGCCAGTGGCGAGCTCCCCGCCACCTCGCTGCAGCTGCCCACCCTCGACCGCTGGCGGGCGCTGCCCGGGCTGCAGCTCGCCGCCGGCCCCGCCCTGGCCCCCGCCGGAGCCGGGGCCGGCGACGACCCCACCGTCTTCGCCGTCGACGCCGGGGGCGTGCTCTGGAGCGCCACCACCTCGTCCCCGTGGGTCGCCCGGGGCGGCACCTGCCAGGGTCACCCTGCGGCGACCCTGGGCACCACCGGCGGCACCCCGACGGCGGTGGTCGCCTGCCGCGCCCCGGACGGCTCGCTGCTCTACGGGGTGGTCGGGCCCGACGGAGGGGTGAGCCTGACCCCGGCCGCCGCCACCACCCCGCGCAACCCCGGCGGCTGCCCGCTCAACGGCCCGCTGATCGACGGCCCGGGCATGGCCGCCACCGCCGGCGGGGTGCTGGTGCTGGTCACCGGCGCCGCCGACCACCTCGCCTACGTCAAGTCGATCACCTTCAGCGGCGCTCCGGGGACCGGGCCGGTCGCGATCTCTCCCTACCAGGCGGTCTCGTACCAGAGCGGGCCGCAGCCCGGCACCTGTGCGCCGCCCTCCGCCGCCAACCCGGTCACACCCCTCGCCTCCGGTCCCGCGGCGGCGACCTGGTCCGGGGCCGCCCTCACCGTGGGGACCACCACCGCGACCATCCTGGCGGCGCCGCGCTCCAGCACCACCGTGGCGGCCCACCTCGTCGACGCGGCCGGCAGCCCGGTCTCCGGTCGGATGGTGAGCTTCACCACCAGCGCGCTGGCGACCGCGGCGGCCACCCACCCGGCGGGCCGGGGCGTGTACACCACCACCATCACCACCGGCGACTCGGCCGGCGCCGTCCGGGTCGGGGCCGCCACCTCCGGCGCCCGGGGTGGCGCGCCGATGCGCCTGTATCGCGGCGGCTACGTGCTCGACGGCTCCGGCGGCGTCCACGCCTTCGGGGGCGCCCCCGAGCTGGCCGCCACCGCCTACTGGCCGGGATGGAGCATCGCCCGCGGCATCGTGCTCCGCCCCGACGGCGCCGGCGGCTACGTGCTCGACGGCTTCGGCAGCCTCCACCCCTTCGGCGACGCGCCGCTGCTCCAGACCACCGCCTACTGGCCCAACTGGGACATCGCCCGCGGGGTGGCGCTGCGCTCCGACGGGGTCAGCGGCTACGTGCTCGACGGCTTAGGCGGCATCCATCCCTTCGGCAGCGCCCCCGACGTGCGCGCCAGCGCCACCTGGCCCGACTGGGACGTCGCCCGGGGCATCGCGCTGCGCTCCGACGGCGGCGGCTACGTGCTCGACGGCTTCGGCGGCCTCCACCCCTTCGGCGACGCCCCCGCGGTCGCCGGCACCGCCTACTGGCCCGGCTGGGACATCGCCCGCGGGCTGGCGGTGCGCCCTGACGGCGGCGGCTACGTGCTCGACGGCTTCGGCGGGGTGCATCCCTTCGGCGGAGCCCCGGAGATGCGCACCAGCGCCGCCTGGCCGGGCTTCGACATCGCCCGCGGGGTGAGCATCGGCACCGGCGGGACCGGGGTGGTGCTCGACGGCTACGGCGGCCTCGCGCCGCTGGGCGCCGGGCGCGCTGCGAGCACCGGCGCCTACTGGCAGGGCTGGGACATCGCCCGCGGGGTCGCCGGCGGCTAGTCTGCCGGCCCATGCACCCCGCATGGGCCGTCCACCTCCGCCCCGGCAGCGAGATCCCCGTGGAGCCCGAGGCGGCTCGCCGCTGGATGCGCCGGGGCGACCTGCCCGGGTCGCTGCTCCACCAGGGCGCCGGCGCCGCCCTCCGCTGCGGCGGGGTCGAGCTCGACCACCAGGGGCTCGCCGCCGGGGTGGAAGAGGTCGCCACCGGGCTCGCCGGCATCGGGGTCGGGCCCGGCGACCGGGTGCTGCTCCACGCCGCCGCGTCCTGCGCGTGGGTGCTCGCCTTCCTCGGAGCGCTCCGTGCCGGGGCGGTGGTGGTGCCGGTCAACCCCGACTACCGCGACGCCGAGGTGGGGCACATCCTCGACGACGCCGAGCCGGCGGCGGTGGTGGCCGACGGCCCCCGGCTGGGCGGGATCGCGCGGCTCCGCTCCGCCCATCCCTGCGTGCGCCGGGTGCTCGACGTGGAGGACCTGCCGCGGCCCCCGGCGTCGCCCCCCGCCGCCGCCCTCACCCCGGAGAGCCCGGCGGTGATCATCTACACCTCGGGCACCACCGGCCGGCCCAAGGGCGCCCTCCTCGACCACGGCAACCTGCTCGCCCAGGGGCGCGGGGTGGTCGAGGCGTGGCGGTGGGAGCGCTCCGACCACCTGGCGCTGGCGCTGCCGCTCCACCACCTCCACGGCCTCGCGATGGGGCTGGTCGGGACCCTCCTCGCCGGCGCCTCGGCCACCCTGCTCCGCTTCTCACCCGAGGCGGTGGTCGCCGAGCTGCGCCGCGGCGCCAGCCTCTTCTTCGGGGTGCCGGCGATGTACCAGCGTCTCGCCGAGCACCTCGACACCCACCCCGCCGACCTCTCCGGAGCGCGACTCCTCGTCTGCGGGTCGGCGCCCCTGCCGCCGGCCCTCTTCGAGCGCTGCGCCGCGCTGCTCGGCCAGCCGCCGCTGGAGCGCTACGGGATCACCGAGGGCGGGGTGGTGGTCTCCACCCCGTACGCGGGGCCGCGCCTCCCCGGGCGGGTCGGCCATCCCCTGCCCGGGGTCGAGGTGCGCCTCGGCGAGGAGGGCGAGGTGCTGCTCCGCGGCGGCCAGGTGTTCGGCGGCTACTGGCGCGACCCCGGCGCCACCGCCGAGGTGCTGGTGGGCGGCTGGCTGCGCACCGGTGACGTCGGCGAGATCGCCGCGGACGGCTCGCTCGCCATCCGCGGCCGGCTCACGGAGCTGATCATCAGCGGCGGCCTGAACGTCTACCCCCGGGAGGTCGAGGCGGTCCTCGAGGAGCACCCCGCGGTCGCCGAGGTGGCGGTCGCGGGGCTGCCCTCGGAGCGCTGGGGGGAGCAGGTCACCGCCTTCGTGGTGGCGCGTGCCCCCGTGGGGGAGGACGAGCTGGTGGCCCACGCCCGGGCCCGGCTGGCGCCCTACAAGTGCCCGCGGGCGGTGCGCTTCGTCCCCGCGCTGCCCCGCAACGCCCTCGGCAAGGTGCGCCGCGCCGAGCTGGTGGAGGGTGCGCAGGCGCCGTAGGCCGTGGGAACGCGAGGCGTCCGCCGGCGAGGGCGGCGTACCATCCGAGCGCAGCATTCGTCGCGAGGAGGTCGGGGATGTCCCTCCGCCAGGGGGCGCCGGTGAGGCTGGAGGTCGACCGCTCCACCCTGCTGGACTCGCTGGCGGGACAGTTCCGGCGGCTGACCGGGTCGCTGGGGGAGCTGAGCGCCGCCGACTGGCGAACCGTCAGCCGATGCACGGGCTGGACGGTGAGCGACGTCGTCGGGCACCACTGCTGGGGCGTCGATGTGAGCCTCGAGGCTCTCCGCCGGGCCGCCCGCGGCTCGGGCGAGCGCCTCTTCGGCGGCTTCGACCCGCGGGTCACCCCCGGCCTGGCCCTCGAGCCGGTGCGTGGCCGCGACCCCTCGGCGCACCTGGAGGCGCTGACCGCCGGCGCCGCCACGCTGCTCGCCGAGGCCCACGACCTCGCCGCCCGCGGCCTGGAGGCGGAGGCCGACACCCCGCTGGGATGGGTGCCCTGGCCACTCGCCCCCAACCACCTGCTCTGGGACTCCTGGCTGCACGAGCGCGACATCCTCGCCGGCCTGGGCCGCGACCCGGCCACCGACCCGATCGAGGTGCGGCTGGTGGCCGCCTACCAGCTGGTGCCGCTGGGCGGCATCCTCGCCCGGGCCGGCATGCCCGGCGTGGTGGACCTCCGGCTCGAGGGGGTGGGCGCGGGCGCCTACCGGCTCCGGCTCGGCGACGAGCTCGCCGTCGACCATCCCCGGGAGCCGCCGGGCGAGGAGGGCTGCCTCCGCGGTGACGCCGTCACCGTGATCGAGGCGGTCAGCGGCCGCGGCGACCTGGCGGCCGCCGCCGCCGGTCCCGAGCCGATGCGACAGCGCGCCCGCCTGCTCGCGCGCAGGCTCTCCGGGGC
>JAXDLS010000419.1:0-2870 GCA_034666485.1 Chloroflexota bacterium | reverse complement strand
GTCCAGATGAAATCCATGCCGCACTCGCGGCAGCGAAGGGTTTGGTCGACCGACACGCGCCTAGATCCTCCATCCGGCGCGTCCAGGGCGCCAGGGCTTTGAGACACAAGGACAATACACCCTGCCGGGGGCGGCTGCTAGCATCCGTCACAACCCTGGACAGGAGCGGGCCGATCGGCGCACTGGGCGTCGCGGTGGCCGCCGGTGGGGGAATGGGAGACACCCGCCATGCGCACAGTGCCGCGCAACCTCTTCACCTCGGAGTCGGTCACCGAGGGCCATCCCGACAAGATCGCCGACCAGATCTCCGACGCCGTCCTCGACGCCGTCCTCTCCAAGGACCCGCTCGGACGCGTCGCCTGTGAGACGGCGCTGACCACCGGCACCGCGCTGGTCTTCGGCGAGATCACCACCGACTGCTACGTCGACATCGCCCGGGTGGTGCGCCAGACCATCCGGGAGGTCGGCTACACCAGGGCCAAGTACGGCTTCGACTACGAGACCTGCGGGGTGCTGGTCTGCATCGACGAGCAGTCGCCGGACATCGCCCAGGGGGTGAACGTGGGCGGCGCCGGCGACCAGGGGATGATGTTCGGCTTCGCCTGCGACGAGACCCCCGAGCTGATGCCCGCCCCCATCCAGCTCGCCCACCAGCTGGCCCGCCGGCTCAGCGAGGTGCGCCGCTCGGGGACGCTGCGCTGGGCCCGCCCCGACGGAAAGACCCAGGTCACCGTCCAGTACGACGACGCCGGCCGCCCGCGGCGTGTCGACACCGTGCTGGTGAGTGCGCAGCACTCCGAGGACGTCACCAGCGAGCAGGTGTTCGCCGACGTCCAGGAGCACGTGGTGGCCAGGGTGATCCCCGCGGCCTGGCTGGACAGCGACACCAAGCGCTACGTCAATCCCACCGGCCGCTTCGTGGTCGGCGGCCCCCAGGGCGACGCGGGGCTCACCGGCCGCAAGATCATCGTCGACACCTACGGGGGCTACGCCCGTCACGGCGGCGGCGCCTTCAGCGGCAAGGACCCGACCAAGGTCGACCGCAGCGCCGCCTACGGCGCCCGCCACGTCGCCAAGAACGTGGTCGCCGCCGGGCTCGCCGCCAAGTGCGAGATCCAGGTGGCCTACGCCATCGGCGTGGTGAAGCCGGTCTCGGTTCGCATCGAGACCTTCGGCACCGAGCGGGTGCCGGTCGCCCAGATCGCCGCGCTCATCGACGAGCACTTCGACCTCTCGCCGATCGGCATCATCAGCGAGCTCCAGCTCCGCCGTCCCATCTACCGGCAGGTCGCCGCCTACGGCCACTTCGGCCGCAGCGACCTCGACCTGCCCTGGGAGCGGACCGACCACGCCGCCGACCTCGCCGAGGCGGCGGGCACCGAGCCCCTGGTGACCGGCCTGCTGGCGGCGGTCTGACTTGGCCCTGCACGTCCTCGTCCTCGCCGGGGGGAGCGGGTCCCGGCTGTGGCCGCTGAGCCGGGGGGCGCTGCCCAAGCACCTGCTGCCCCTCGGTCCGGGCGGCGCCACGCTCCTGCGCGCCACCGTCGAGCGGCTGCTGCCGCTGGGCGCCGAGGTGCGCGTGGTCACCATCGCCGACCAGGTGGACGCCTGCCTGAGGGCCCTGGAGGGAACCGGCCTCGACCGCGGCTCGCTGGTCGCCGAGCCCGCCCCCCGGGGCACCGGGCCCGCCCTCGGCCTCGCCGTGCGCGAGGTCGCGGCGGCCGACCCGGAGGCGGTCATCGCCTCGGTCCACGCCGACCATCACGTCGGCGACGACGCCGCCTACCGCGAGGCGGTCTGGGAGGCGGCGGGATGGGCGGCGGCCACCGACGGCCTCGCCACCGTCGGCCTGGTGCCCCAGTTCGCCGCGACCGGCTTCGGCTACGTGGAGGTCGGCGACATCCACCCGGCATCGAGCTGGCGCCCGCCGGTGTCCCCGGCGCCGCCCGGGCTCGGCTCGGCCCCCAGCCTCCCCGCGAGCGCCGCGCGCGGCTTCGCGGAGAAGCCGTCGCTCGCCGCCGCCGAGGCGTTCGTCGCCGGCGGCCGGCACCTCTGGAACCTGGGACTCTTCGCCTGGTCGGCGGCCGCCTTCCAGCGCGAGCTGCGCACCGCCGCTCCCGAGGTCGACGACGCCCTCGCGGAGGTGGCGGAGCTGCGCGCGGCGGGGCGCGAGGCTGCGGCCGCCGAGTGCTACCGCGCCATCCCTGCGGCCGCCGTCGAGCCCCTGGTGCTGGAGCGCGGGGCCCGGCTCAGCGTCGTCGCCGCCGCCTTCCCGTGGTCCGACCTGGGCTCCTGGCGCGACCTGCTCGACGCCCGCAGGCTGGCGGGCGAGGCGGATGCGGCGGGGAACGTGCTCGCCGGCGACGCGGTGGCGGTGGGCTCCCGCGGGTGCCTGGTCGAGTCGCGGGGCGGCCGCCTCGTGGCCCTGGTCGGGGTCGAGGACCTGGTCGTCGTCGACACCGGCGACGCGGTGCTGGTGGTGCCGTCGCAGCAGGCCCAGGCGGTGCGGGAGGTCGTCGACCTGCTCCGCGCCGAGGGCCGGACCGAGCTGCTCTAGATCACCCTCACCAGGGGGAAGGCTGTCAGCGACGCAGGAGCTGATGGCCTGGGGGAGGCCCCCTCCCCATTCTGCGCGTCAGCGCAGAGAGCCTAGGAGCGCGCCTGCGGCGGCGGCCGCACCGAGGGCCCCGGAGAGGTCGCCGAGGCCCGCGGCGCGGACGCTGACCGCCCCTGTGACGAAGAGGTGGGGCTGCATCGCCGCGGCGACGCGGGAGACGAAGGGCTCGCCGAGCCGGCTGCCCAGGCCGCCGCCGATCACGACCGCCTCGACGTCGACGGCGTTCACCACCGACGCGATCCCCGCCCCGGCG
>JAXDLS010000418.1:0-7796 GCA_034666485.1 Chloroflexota bacterium | reverse complement strand
TGTGGCCGATCCGGTGGTGAGCGAGCTCCGCTCCGCCCTCGCCGAGCTGGGCAGCAGCGCCGAGGTCGGCGAGGCCGAGCTGCTCGCGGTGATGGAGCGCGCGGTCGCCGAGGCCTACCGCCGGGTGGCCCCGACCGACGCCGAGGTGCGTGCCCGCGTCGACCTCGGCTCCGGCGCGGTCGAGCTCTTCCGGCCCACCGAGAGCGGCGGCCGCGAGCGCGTCGACGACCCCGGCCCCGACTTCTCCCGCCAGGCCGCGCTCGCCGTCCGCGGCGCCGGCGGCGGGTGGCTGCGCGAGGCCGAGCGCGACCGCGTCCTCCGCGAGGGGTCGGCGCGGCGCGGCGAGCTGATCGACACCATCGTGGAGCGCCCCGACGGCGACGCCTGGTGGCTGCGCAACGACCGCTTCCCCGCGCTGCTGCCCGTAGAGGAGCAGCTCCCCGGCGAGACCCCGGAGCGCAACCGCCACCTCAAGGTGGTGGTGGTCGACGTGCGCCGGCGCGGCCGCGACGCCGCCGTGGTGGTCTCGCGCTCCCACCCCAACCTGGTCCGCCGCCTGCTCGAGCAGGAGGTGCCGGAGATGGCCTCGGGGCAGATCGCCATCCGCGCCATCGCCCGCGAGCCGGGGCGACGCACCAAGGTGGCCGTCTACGCGGCGGGGGGCACCCTCGACGCCGAGGGCGCCTGCATCGGCCCCCGGGGGGTGCGCCACCGCGCCGTGGTCGCAGAGCTGGCCGGCGAGCAGCTCCACATCGTGGGCTGGTCGGCCGACCCGGCGCTCTTCTGCGCCCGGGCGCTCGCGCCCGCCGAGGTGGTCGCCGTCGAGCTCGACGAGACCACCCGCACCGCCCACATCACCGTCGCCCCCGGGCAGCTCTCCCTGGCCATCGGCCGCTCCGGCGAGAACGCCCGGCTCGCCGCTCGGCTCACCGGCTGGCGGATCGACATCCGCAGCGACGGGGGCGAGCAGTCGTGAGCGACGCCCCGGCCACGCCCTCCGCCCTCCGCCGCCCCGAGCGCACCTGCGTCGGCTGCCGCGGGGTCAGGCCCAAGCGCGAGCTGCTGCGCATCGTCCTCCCCGCCGAGGGTCCGGCCGCCCTCGATCCCACCGGGAAGCGCAACGGCCGCGGCGCATACCTCTGCCGTGATAGGGGTACAACCTGTCTGACGCAGGCGAGGCGCCGCCGTGCCCTCGTCCGCGCTCTGCGCACCACATCCGACCGCATCGACTGGGACAGCCTCGCCGCCGACCTCGACACGGTCCCTCAGGAGGTACTGACATCGCCACGGTGAAGAAGCTGACCCTGCCCGCGACGCTCACGGTGAAGGAGCTGTCCGACCGTCTCTCGGTCTCCGGCCCCCAGGTCATCAGGTACCTGATGGGCAACGGGGTGATGGCCAACCTCAACCAGGCCCTGGACTTCGACACCATGGCCCTGGCCGCCGACCACTTCGGGTTCGAGGCGGAGAGTGAGGACGCGGCGCCGGCCGCGGCGCCGGCCGAGGCGCGCCGGGTGCGCCATCCCCTCCTCGACCTCTCGAAGGAGGACCCCGCGTCGCTGGTCGCGCGTCCGCCGGTCGTCACCGTGCTCGGCCACGTCGACCACGGCAAGACCTCGCTGCTCGACGCCATCCGCCAGACCAAGGTGGCCGCGGGCGAGGCGGGTGGTATCACCCAGCGCATCGGCGCCTACCAGATCGAGAAGAACGGGAAGCTGATCACCTTCATCGACACGCCGGGTCATGCCGCCTTCACCGCGATGCGCGCCCGGGGGGCCGATGTCACCGACGTCGCCGTCCTCGTGGTCGCCGCCGACGACGGCGTCATGCCCCAGACCGAGGAGGCGATCCAGCACGCCCGCACCGCCGGGGTGCCGATCCTGATCGCCCTCAACAAGGTGGATCGGGACAACGCCAATCCCGACCGGGTGCTCCAGCAGCTCGCCGAGCGCGACCTCATCCCCGAGGAGTACGGCGGCACCACCACCGTGGTGCGCACCAGCGCGCGCACCGGCCAGGGCATCGACGAGCTGCTGGACATGATCCTGCTGCTCACCGAGATCGAGGAGCCCAAGGCCAACCCGAACCGCCCGGCGGTGGGCACCGTGATCGACGCGCACCTCGAGCGCGGCCGCGGGCCGATCGCCACCGCGCTGGTGCAGAACGGCACCCTGCGCATCGGCGACAACATCGTCGCCGGCTCGGTCTTCGGCAAGGTGCGCGCCCTCATCGACGACACCGGCAAGCGGGTCAAGGAGGCGGGGCCGAGCCTGCCGGTGGTGGTCACCGGACTCTCCGACGTGGTCGTCGCCGGCGAGATCTTCCAGGTCATGGACACCGAGCGCGCGGCGCGGAGCCTCGCCGAGCAGCGTGGCTTCGCGGCGGACAGGCAGAGGGCGCAGCCGGTGCGCCGGATCACCCTCGCCGACCTCGCCAGCCAGGTCGCCGAGGGCGGCCTCAAGACCCTCAACCTGATCATCAAGGCGGAGGCGAACGGCTCGCTCGAGGCGCTGAAGGGGCAGATCCTCAAGATCGAGGACCCCACCGTGCGCATCAAGATCGTCGCCGACAGCGTCGGCGAGGTGGGCGAGTCCGACGTGAACCTCGCCGCGGTGAGCGACTCCATCGTGATCGGCTTCAACGTCAAGCCCGACGTCGCCGCCCGGGCCGCAGCGGAGTCGCAGGGCGTCGACGTGCGCTACTACGACGTCATCTACCAGGTCACCGACGACATCGTGAAGGCGATCAGGGGTCTCTACGAGCCCACCTTCGTCGAGGTCCTCCAGGGCCGCGCCGAGGTCCGGAAGGTCTTCACCGTCGACGGCCGCGCCTCCATCGCCGGCTCCTACGTGACCGAGGGCAAGATCACCCGCAACGCCATCGTGCGGGTGATCCGCGACAGCAGGGAGGTGGCCAAGGGCCGCATGGCCCAGCTGCGGCGCTTCCGCGACGACGTGCGCGAGGTGGCCCAGGGCTACGAGTGCGGGATCACCCTCGAGGACTTCTCCGAGTTCCAGGAGAAGGACATCCTCGAGGCCTACGTGGTCGAGCAGCAGAACCTGTGACCTGGAGGCCGGGAGACACCGCCGCCCCGGCGGGCCGCGGCGGCGGTGGCCCGCAGCGGATGCTGCGCGTGGCCAAGCAGCTCCGCGAGGAGCTCTCCATGCTCATGCTCACCGAGATGAAGGACCCGCGCATCCGGCTGGCCTCGGTCACCGAGGTGCGCCCCTCCCGGGACCTGCGCAGCGCCCTCGTCAAGGTGAGCGCGCTGGGGACGGATGCCGAGCGCGAGGCGGTGATGGCCGGTCTGCGCCATGCCGAGGGCTTCCTGCGCTCGACCCTCGGCGACCGGCTGGAGAACCTCAAGACCATCCCGAAGCTGCACTTCGTCCTGGACGACTCGATCGCCTATGCCGTGCGGGTCAGCGCGATGCTGCGCCAGCTCGACGACGCCCCGCCCACCCCGCCGGCCGACGCGCGGCCGCCGCACCCCTCAGGAGACACCGGCATGACGGCCACCCCCGCTGTCGCATGGCCTGCCCTCTCGGATGTCGCCGGCGACGTCCGCAGGATCATCGACGGCAGCCACCACATCGTCTGCATGGCCCACAAGGACGCGGACGCCGACAGCCTGGGCTCGGCGCTCGCCTTCGCCGCGACGCTGCGCGCCATCGGCAAGGAGCCCCATCCCGTGGTGCCCGACCCCGTCCCCTTCACCCTCGACTACCTCCCCGGGTTCGAGACCCTGGAGAAGGCTCCGGAGCGCATCGACGCCATCTTCACCTTCGACTGCGCCACCACCGGACGGTTCGGCGAGAAGCGCAGCCTGCTCGAGTCCGGTGCCCACCCGGTGGTGAACGTCGACCACCACGTGAGCAACACCGCCTATGGCTCGGTGAACCTGATCCAGCCCGACGCCAGCGCCACCGGCCAGGTGGTCTTCCGCCTGCTGCGCGCCCTCGACCTGCCCATCCCGCCGGAGGCGGCGACCAACCTCTACGCGGCGCTGCTCACCGACACGGGGGGCTTCCGCCACGAGAACACCACCGAGGAGGCGCTGCGCCTCGGCGCCGACCTGGTGCACCTGGGCGCCGACCCCGCCTGGATCGCGCTGAAGAGCTACAAGTCGCGCGCGGTCAGCACCCTGCGCCTCGAGGCGCTCGCCGTGGCCGCCATGCACAGCGAGCTTGACGGACGGCTGCTCTGGTCGGCGGTGACCCGTGGGATGCTGGAGGGGGCCGGCGCCGCCTGGCAGGAGACCGACGGCGTCATCGACGTGCTCCAGTCGGTGAGCACCATGGCCGTGGCGGTGCTCTTCAAGGAGCTGCAGCCCGAGCTGACCAAGGTCAGCGTCCGCACCCGCGGCGACGCCGACGCCACCGTTCTGTGTACGCCCTTCGGAGGCGGCGGCCACCGCCGCGCCGCCGGCGCGGAGCTGCACCTTCCGCTGGCGGTCGCGCAGGAGCGCGTGCTGCAGCTCGCCCGCGAGCAGCTGAGGGCGGCGTGAACGAGACGGCCACGGCGGCTCCCACCCGCCGGGGTCGGCCGCCGGCGCGGCACCACGGCATCGTGCCCCTCAACAAGGCACGGGGCGTGACCTCGTTCCAGGCGGTGCGCGACGTGCGCCGCATCCTCGGCGAGCGCCGGGTGGGGCACGCCGGGACGCTCGACCCCGCCGCCACGGGGCTGCTGCCGATCTGCGTCGGGCAGGCGACCCGGCTGGTCGACTACCTGCACCAGCAGCCCAAGCGCTACCACTGCGTGCTCCGCCTCGGCGAGCGCAGCACCACCATGGACCTCGAGGGCGAGGTCAGCCGCAGCGGCGACGCCGGCGCGGTCGACGCCGCCGCGGTGCGCGAGGCGCTGGCCCGCTTCGTCGGCGACATCGAGCAGGTGCCGCCGATGCACTCGGCGGTGCGGCACGACGGGCGCCACCTCTACGAGCTCGCCCGCCAGGGGGTGGAGGTGGAGCGGCAGCCCCGCCCCGTCACCATCCTCGAGGCCCGGCTGCTCGACTTCCGCCCCGGCGAGGTCGCCGAGGCCGAGGTCGACGTGCTCTGCGGCAAGGGCACCTACATGCGGGTGCTCGCCTCCGACGTGGGCGACGCCCTCGGCACCGGCGGCCTGCTCGCCTGGCTCGAGCGCACCGCCTACGGGTCGATGACCGTCGCCGACTCGATCACCGTCGAGCAGCTCGAGGCCATGGACGACCCGGCCGGCGCGCTCCGCCCGCTCGACGTGGCCGTCGCCTTCCTGCCCCGGCTCGACCTCGGCCCCGCCCAGGCGCTCCAGGTGCAGCGTGGGCAGTCGGTGTGGGTCCCCCGCCTGCCCGATCCGCGACCCCGGGGGGCCTGCCGCGCCCACAGCGCCCTCGGCGAGCTGCTCGCCGTCGGAGAGCTCCAGGGCAACCTCTACCGACCCACCAAGGTCCTGGCCGGAGGCTGAGGTGAGGACCGAGTTCGCGCTGCCCGAGGGCGCCGGCGAGGGCGACCCGCTCGCCTTCCTCACCATCGGCAACTTCGACGGCGTCCATCGCGGCCACCGGCGCATCGTCGACCGGATGGTGTCGGCCGCGAACCAGCACGGCGGCGAGTCGGTGCTGGTCACCTTCGACCCGCATCCACGCTGCGTCCTCGATCCCGACCACTGCCCGCCGCGGCTGACCACCCTCGACGAGAAGGCAGACCTGCTCGCCGCCGCCGGCCTCCACCGGCTGGTGGTGCTGGAGTTCACCCACGAGCTCAGCCGCTGGACCGCCGACCAGTTCCTGGAGCGGCTGAGCAACGCCTTCAACCTGCGCCGCATGGTGGTCGGGCACGACTTCGCCCTGGGCCACCGCCGCAGCGGCGACATCCCCTTCCTGCGCGCCTGGGGCGGTACCCGTGCCTTCGACGTCGACGTGGTCGACGCCGAGCGCGAGGGAGGGGAGGTGTTCTCGAGCTCGCTGGTGCGTGCCGCCCTGGCCCACGGCGACCTCGACAGCGCCAACCGCGTCCTCGGACACCCCTACTTCGTCGACTCCCGGGTCGAGCACGGCGAGAGGATCGGCACCGGGCTCGGCTTCCCCACCGCCAACCTGGCGATCACCCCGGGCAAGTGCCTGCCGCCGCGGGGCATCTACGCCACCTGGGTGCGGGTGCGCGGCGAGTGGCACCTGGCCGCGACCTACGTGGGCTACCGTCCCACCTTCGGCGGCACCAGGCTGACCGTCGAGCCCCACCTGCTCGACTTCTCCGGCGACATCTACCACGAGCCGGTGCGGGTCGCCTTCATCGCCCGGCTGCGCGAGGACGTCCGCTACGCCACCCCCGAGGCGCTGAGCGAGCAGATGGCCAGGGACGTGAGCGAGACCCGGCTGCGACTGCGCCCCGGGAGCGCACCCGCCGAGCTGCTCTAGAGAGGCGGAGCGCTCAGAGCCTCGATCTCCTCCGGCGGGGTAGCATCCGACCGATGTCGGAGGTGGTGGTCGTCGGCGGGGGGCTGGCGGGCTGCTGGGCCGCGGTCACCGCCGCGCGAGCGGGCCTGCAGGTGACCCTGGTGCGCCGTGGCCCGGCGGCCACCGCGGTGTCCTCGGGCGCCCTCGACCTGGTCCCACCGGCCGAGGCCGGCGACCCCGGCGGCTGGCTGCGCCGGCTCGCCCGGGACGCGCCCGACCACCCCTACGTCGCAGCCGGCGCGGCGCCGCCTCTGCCGCTGGAGCTCGAGGCCGAAGCCCGGCGTGTGGCGGCCGAGCTCGCCGGTGCCGGCCTGCGCCTGCGGGTGTCGCTGCAGCGGCCGGCACTGCTCGCCGCCGTCACCGGCCAGCTGCGCCGCGCCGGGGTGGTCGTGGAGAGCGCCGGCGCCGGCGACCTCGAGAGCGCCGGGCGGGTCGCCGTGGCCGGCATCCGCGGCCTGCTCCGGGTCGACGCCCCGGCGGTCGCCGCGGCCATCGCCGAGCGCCTCGGTGACGCCGTCCACGCGCGTGCGGTGACCCTGGACCCGGAGCTGCCGGGGGTCGACGAGAGCCTCGCCGGCGACCTCGACGACGCCACCCTGGCGCGGGCGGTCGAGGCCCCCGGCGGCGCCGAGGCGCTCGGCTCGGCGCTCCGCGCCGCGCTCGCGGACGGGGAGGTCGCGCTCGCCCTCCTCCCCGCCGTGCTCGGACTCGATGACGCCGACGCGGTGCGGGCCCGGGTGGAGGCGGCCGCGGGGATGCGGGTCGCCGAGCTGCTGAGCCCGCCCCCCTCGGCCCCCGGCTGGCGGCTGGCGCACGCCGCGGAGGCGATGGCCCGCCGTGCCGGGGTGGAGATGGTCACCGGCACCGTCGCGGGGGTGCGCTGCGCCGAGCGCCGGGCCACGGCGGTGCGGTCGGCCGACGGTGAGACCCTGCGCTGCGAGGTGCTGATCCTCGCCACCGGGAAGTTCCTCGGCGGCGGGCTGAGCGGCGAGCCGCGGCCACGCGAGCCCCTGCTCGGCCTGCCGCTCTTCGCCGGCGGCCGCGCCCTCGAGGCGCTGAGCCCGCGCGACCTGGTCGAGCGAACCCGCTTCGCGCCCCAGCCCTTCCTCGTCGCCGGGGTGCGGACCGATGCCGAGGGCTGCCCCGTCGACGGCTTCGGCGCCCCCGTGCTGGACAACGTGTTCGCCTGCGGGGCGCTGCTCGCCGGCCTCGACACCACCCTGCGCGGCGGCGGCCTCGGCGTCGCCGCCTGGACGGGAGCGCGCGCCGCGAGGGCCGCCGCGCGCCTCCGCGGTGTCGCCGCCGGGGGCGGAAGGCTGCCCTCCGCCCCCCCGTCATCCGCGGATGACGGGCTGGGGGA
>JAXDLS010000417.1:0-3342 GCA_034666485.1 Chloroflexota bacterium | reverse complement strand
AGCGGCCACAGCGGGAGCGCGCGGACCAGGCGCCGGTGACCGGCCCCGTAGGCCCCGTCGAGCTTGGGGATCACCCACGGTGCGCTGCGCTGGAAGAGGTGCAGCCGCTCGACCCGGCGCGCGATCTCCGGCACGAACTGGATGGCGCTGGCGCCGGTGCCGATGACGGCGACGCGCTTCCCCGACAGGTCACAGGAGTGGTCCCACCGGGCGGAGTGGAACGCGGTGCCGGCGAAGCGCTCGATGCCGGGGATGTCGGGGAGGGCGGGCCGGTTCAGCTGGCCGCAGGCGGTGACCAGCACGTCGACCTCCATGGTCTCTCCGGCGGTGGTGCGCAGCCGCCAGCGGCGCGTCTGCTCGTCGAAGTCGGCGGCCGCGATCTCGGTGCCGAGGCGCAGGTGCGGCCCGAGCCCGTGCCTGCGCACGCAGCCCTCGAGGTAGGCGAGGATGTCGGGCTGGGGCGAGAAGCGGCGTGACCAGTCGCGGCTGCGCTCGAACGAGTACGAGTAGAGATGGGAGGCGACGTCGCAGGCGGCTCCCGGGTAGGTGTTCTCCCGCCACACCCCGCCGACCCGGGCGGCCCGCTCGACGATCGTCACGTCGTCGAAGCCGCTCCGCCTGAGCTGGATGGCCATGCCCACCCCGGCGAAGCCGCCACCGATGATGGCCACGCTCGGGGGCCGGGGTGAGCCCTCGATGCGGGTGCGCAGGAACGTCCCCATCCGGGCGACCGCGGGGCCTGCCGCGGCGAGCAGCCCGGCGAGCAGCTGGAAGTCGTGCCACATCCCCCCGACCCGGTCGTGCTCGACGCTCACCCCGGCCGCGCGAGCGCGCTCGACGAAGCGATCGGCGTCGCTGACCAGGACGTCGTTCGCGCCCCCCTGCACCAGCACCGGCGGCAGCCCGTGCAGGTCGGCGAAGAGCGGCGAGACGGTGGGGTCGTCGAGGGCGTGGGCGCCCGCGTACCGGCGGGCGCACAGGCGCAGCCAGGATGGCTTCAGCAGCGGGTCGCCGGCGGCCTCCGCAGCGACCGAGGGACCGCTCAGCGTCAGGTCGAGCCATGGCGAGATCAGGGCGAGTGCCGCCGGTGGCGGCCCATCCCTCTCGCGCAGGCGCAGCGCCGCGGCGACGACCAGGTTGGCGCCCGCGGAGTCGCCGGCGAGGGCGACGCGCCCCGGGCGGCAGCCGGAGGCGAGCAGGGCGTGATAGGTGGCGAGCGCGTCCTCGAGCGCGGCGGGGCAGGGATGCTCGGGAGCCAGCCGGTAGCGAGGCAGGTACACGGGACACCCGGCGGCGAGGGCGAGGTGGGCGGCGAGACCGCGGTGGGTGACGGGCGAGAGCGTGGTGAAGCCGCCGCCGTGGAGGTAGACGATGGCCGCAGAGCGATCGGCGCCCTCGTGCTCCACCACCTCGGTGGGCACGCCGCCGAGGGTGGTGGACCGGATGCGCGCGCCGCGGGTGACCGCCAGGGGGCGGAGCAGCGCCTCGGTCAGGGGGCGCTGCAGCCGCAACGGGACGCCCCGGCTCAGCACCGGATGGAAGGTGGCGCGCACCGTCGCACGCAGCACCGGCGCAGGGATGGTCACCGGGATCACGGCCACTCCTCCCCCGAGGCCGAACGGTCGCGTGCAAGTCTAGGCGCTGCCCGGCTCCGCACCGCCGCGGCGCTTCGGGTCAGCGGCCGCCGGGGGCGCGGGTCATCAGCCACAGCATGGGGCCGCGCGGCAGGCGGACCTCACCGGTGACGGTGAAGCCCTGCTTCTCGTAGAAGGGCACGTTCGCGGGGGTCGCGGTCTCCAGGTACGCCTCGGTTCCCTCCGCGTCGCACCGGGTCAGCACCGGCGCCAGGCACGCGGAGGCGAGCCCTCGGCCCTGCGATGCCGGGTCGGTGCCGAGGATCGCCAGGTACCAGTGCGGCGTGCTCGGATGGCGCGACTCGACCCGGCCGAGCCCGAGCAGCGACCGCGGCAGCCGGGGGCCGAGCAGGCGGAGCAGGGTCGGGAGCCGGCGGACCATCGTGGACGGCGGCACCTGCCAGCCACCGGGCGGGTCCCACAGCGCCGCCGCGGCTCCCTCCTGCGCGGTCCACACCTCGTCGTGGCGCAGGTGGAGGTGACGGAGGGCCATGGTGAAGTAGGCGGTGTTCCGCTCCACCCGCGAGTGCCCGGCGGGGAACAGCCAGCAGAAGACCGGGTCGTCGACGAAGGCTCGGGCCAGCGACCGCGCCAGCACCGGGACGTCGGCTACGGTGGCGCGGCGGGCTGCGGGGCGGAGGCTCTCGGACACGGGTCGCCGCGAGCGTACGCCGCGGAGGTTACGCGGTGGTTATGGGGAACCCCCCAGACTGGTCGAAAGCGTCCCACCACGATCGAGAAGAGGAGCACATCCATGTTCACGAGACCGGCCTTCCGGGGCCCGGGTTTCGAGGGTCACCAGGTCAGCGAGTGGCAGCTGGTGCTGGCCACGGTGCTGCGCTTCGTGGCCGTCCTGCTGGTGATCGCGGCCATCGTCTACCTGGTGCGCTCCTTCCTGCAGAGCCGCGCCCAGACGCCCCACCACGCGCCGCCGCCGCCCCGCTCCGCGGGGCTCGACGAGCTCGACATGCGCTACGCCCGAGGCGAGGTGACGCGCACCGAGTACCTCGAGCGCCGCGCCGACCTCGGCGGCACCGCGCCCCCGCCTCCGCCTCCGCCTCCGTCGCCGCCGGCGCCCTGACCCGGACCGCCCGGTGACGGCGCTGCGGGGTCACTCCCTGCAGCGCCCCTGGGGGCGGCTGCGGGTCTGGACCGCCGGCTCCGGGCCGGTGGTGCTCGCCGTCCACGGCCTGGGCGGCTCGGGCCGGTACTTCGACGGCCTCGCCTCCCGCACCGACGACCGCCTCACCGTGGTCGCCCCCGACCTCGGCGGCTTCGGCCACTCCGACAAGCCCGAGCTCGACTACGACCGTCCCTTCCACCTCGACAACCTCGACGCCGTCGTCGAGGAGGCGGCGCCCGCCGGGCGGGTGGTGGTGGTGGGCCACTCGCTCGGCGGGGTGCTCGCCGCCCTCTGGACGGCGCGGCGTCCGGAGCGGGTCGCCGCCCTCGCCCTGGTCGCCACGCCCTTCCCCGCCCGCGACCGGGGCATGCCCCCGGCCAGCCTGCGCACCCACGACGCCGATCGGCGGCGGCGCCGCCGGCTCGCCTACCGCGCCGTCCAGGCCGCCTGGCCGGCGATCACCCTGCCGGTCCGGTCGCGCACCTTCCCGCGCGCGGTGATCAGCGACTACCTGCGCCACACCCTGCCCAGCTACTGGGGCACCGCGAGCGCGGTCCTCTGGGACCCCGCCACCGAGGCCGAGCT
>JAXDLS010000416.1:0-4210 GCA_034666485.1 Chloroflexota bacterium | reverse complement strand
GCGAGGTCGAGGCCGAGGCTGACCACCCAGCCGGTGGTCTGCGGCCGGACCAGCACCGCGGTGAGCGCCACGGCCGCACCCACCATGCCGTGGAAGAGCGGCGCCGGCACCCGGGCGATGGTGACCGCGCGGATCTCGCGGACGATGCCCAGCGCCCGCCGCGCCTCCTCCGCGTAGAAGGCGTGGCCGGTGCGGGGCGGCGATTCCGGTGGCTCGGCGGCGGCGGGCTCGACCTCGACGGTGGCGTCGCCCGGCTCGGCGGCCTCCACGGGGGCACCCGGAGCCGGTCCCCTGAGCTCCACGGATGCCCGTGCGAAGGCGCTCGGACGGGGCAGCGGGCTCACGCCTCGCTGGTGCCCGCCCGGCCGTAGTCGTCGGAGAGCCGCACCACGTCGTCGATCTCGGGCGAGGAGACCTCGACGAGGTCGACGTCGGTGACGGCCACGAAGCGGTGACGGCGCCCGGGACGGACGCGCGCGCTCATCCCCTCGCCCATGCGATGGGTCACCAGCTCGCCCTCGCCGTCCTCGAGGACGAGGTCGAGCTCACCGCGCAGGACGAGGATGGCCTCGTCCTTCTGCACGTGGTACTGCAGGCTCAGCTTCCGCCCGGCGTCGACGTGGATCACCTTGCCGAGGTAGCGGTCGGTGATCGCCCAGCGCAGCTCGTAGCCCCAGGGCTTGTCGACCCGGCTGCTGCCGGACGCGCTCACCGGGCCCGGTGCCGCCTGCTCGGTCAATGCGCCACCGCCTCGGCGGGCACCGGGATGCCGAGGAAGCGCTCGAGCGCCGCCAGCAGCTGCTGCACCCGCTCGGCGGTGGGCGCCTCGCTGTAGACGCGGATGAGCGGCTCGGTGCCGCTGAATCGGACCAGCGCCCAGGAGCCGTCGGCCAGGTAGTACTTGAAGCCGTCGTCGGAGCGGCTGCGCACCACCGCCTCGCCCGCCAGCTCGGTGGGCGGGTTGTCGCCCACCCGGCGGTACATCTCCTGCTTGCGCTCCTGGTAGCCGTCGCGCTCCATGGCGATGTCGTGGCGGGCGTAGGCGTGAGGCCCCACCAGCTCCTCGAGGTGGACGAGGATCCGCGAGAGCGGCATGCCGTAGTCGACGATCGCCATCGCCACCATCAGCGCGGCGAGGATGCCGTCACGCTCGGGCAGGTGCCCGCGGAAGCCGAAGCCCCCCGACTCCTCGCCGCCGATGAGCGCGTCGGTCTCGGTCATCTTCGGGCCGATGTACTTGAAGCCGACCTGCAGCTCGTGGACGGGCACCCCGAAGAGCTCGCCGAGCCGGTCGACCATGCCGGTGGTGGTCAGCGAGCGCACCAGGTCGCCGCGCATGCCCCGCCTCTCGAGCAGGTACATGCTCAGCAGGCCCATCACCTGGAGCTGGTTCACGAAGACCCCGCGCTCGTCGATGATGCCGACGCGGTCGGCGTCGCCGTCGTTGGCGATCCCGAGGTCGTAGCCGCCGCCGCGCATCCGGGCCATCGCCTCCGGCATCCACTGCTCGATGGGCTCGGGATGCATGCCCCCGAACCCCGGGTTGCGCTCGGCGTGGAGCTCGTCGACCCGGGTGCTGCCGCCGGCGAGCAGCCGCGCGACGTAGCCGGCGCCGGCGCCGTACATCGCCTCGTGGAGGATGGTCAGGCCGGCGTCACGCAGCCGCGCCAGGTCGATCATGCGGCCGATCTGCGCGGTGTACTCGGGCAGTGGATCGACGTACTGCACGGTGCCCGCCGCCAGCGCCTCGGCGAAGGGCATGGCGGTGACCCCCTCGGCCTGGGCCCGGGCGCTGAGCCGCTCGAGGTCGACGACCACCTCGGGAGAGGCCGAGCCGCCGTAGTCGGGCTTGTACTTGAGGCCGTTGAACTCCGGCGGGTTGTGGCTGGCGGTCACCACCACGCCGCCGGCGGCGCCGCGGCCGACCACCGTCCAGGAGGAGACCTGGGTGGGGGCGGGGCCGTCGAGGAGCAGCACCGGACGGCCGTTGGCGGCGAGCACCCGCGCCACCTCTCGGGCGAAGAGCTCGGCGCAGTAGCGGGTGTCGTGCCCCACCACCACCGGGCGGGGGTCGCCGGCGAGGTACCAGGCCACCGCCTGCGCCACGGCCCGGACGTTCTCGTAGGTGAAGTCGTCCGCGACCACGGCGCGCCAGCCGTCGGTACCGAAACGGATGGGCGTCACGGTCACGGGCGGCATTGTACCCGTGGCCTCCCTCCGCCACCGGCCCGGCTCCGCCCAGGCGCAGCAGAGCGGGCACCGTGCGCGTGCATACTCGCCGGGTGCGAACCTGGCGTCACCTGCTCACGCCACTCGCCGGTGGCCTGCTGCTCACCGCCTGTGGCGACCCCCCGGTGGTCGACCAGGCCACCACCCGACCCCCCCTCGCCGCGCCCACCGTGGCGGTGACCCAGACCGGCGACACCGACATCGTCATCCCTCCCGGCGGGGTGACCTTCCGCCTCGACGCCGCCCGGCTGCTGGTCGTCGACGTCCGCCTGCGCTCCACCGCCCCCTCCCCCCGGATGGTGGTGGTGCGGGCCAGCGTCTACGACTCCGCGGGTCGGCTGGTGGGCGACGCCAGCGGGGCCGCCCTCAGCGTGGCGCCCGGAGCGGAGACCACCGTGGAGCTGAGCGGCCCCGTCCCGGCCGCGACCATCGCCGCGGTCACCGTCGAGGTGCACACCCTCGCGGCGCCCTCCTCGGTGGCGAGCCCGAGCCCGTGAACCCCGTGCTCGCGGGGGTCGACGTCGGCGGCACCAAGATCCAGGTGGTGATCACCACCCTCGAGCTGGAGGTGCTCGGGCAGAGTCGCGGCCCCACCCCGCCCACCGGCGGGCCACCCGCGGTGGTCGACACCCTCTGCACGCTCCTCGACCAGGCCCGGCGGGGTGCCGGAGTCGACGGCCTCGCCGCGCTCGGGGTGGGGGCGCCGGGCACCATCGACAAGGCGACCGGGGTGGTGGCCCGCAGCCCCAACCTGGCCGGCTGGCTCGAGCCGTACCCGCTCGGCGCCGAGCTGGAGCGGCGCACCGGGGCGCGGGTGAGCGTCGACAACGACGTCCACGCCGGCATGCTCGGCGAGCTCCGGCTGGGCGCCGCCCGCGGGCTCACCGACGTGCTCGGGGTCTGGTTCGGCACCGGGGTGGGCGGGGCGCTGGTGCTCGGCGGCGAGCTGCGCAGTGGCCCCCACGGCGCCAGCGGCGAGGTCGGCCACGTCTGCGTGCACCCGGGTGGGCGCCGCTGCGGCTGCGGGCGGCGCGGCTGCCTCGAGGCCTACGCGGGACGCGCCTCGATGGAGCGGCGCGCCCGCAGGCTGGTGGCCGCCGGCCGGCGCACCGAGCTCTTCCGGATCATGGAGCGGCGCGGTGTCGACCACCTCAACTCGGGAGTGTTCGCGCGGGCCCTCGCCGCCGGCGACGACCTCGCCCAGGACCTCATCGACGACGCCGTCGCCGCCGCCGGGGCGGGGATCGCGTCGGTGGTGAACGCCGTCGACGTCGAGGCGGTGGTGATCGGCGGCGGCCTGGGCAGCCGGCTCGGCGAGCCCTTCGTGTCCCGAGTCGCCGCGGCGATGCAGCCCCACCTCTTCGTCACCGGCGGGGCCAGCGTCCGCGCCGCGAGCCTCGGCGACCTCGCCGGCGCCCTCGGTGCGGCCGCCGCCGCAGGCGGGCTCTTGGGCTCTCTGCGCTGACGCGCAGAATGGAGGGGGCCTCCCCCAGGCCATCAGCTCCTTCGTCGCTGACAGCCTTCCCCCAGTGAGCTAGAGAAGCACGGTTCGGCCCTCGCCGCGGAGCAGGTCGACGACCTCCCGCACCGCCTGGGCCTGCTGCGCCGGGACCACCAGCACCGCGTCACCGGTGTCGACGACGACCAGGTCCTCGACCCCGACCAGGGCCACGAGGCGGCCACCCCGCGACTCGACCAGACACCCGCGGCATCCCACCGCCAGCGTGTTCCCGGCGAGCACGTTCCCCGCCACATCCCCCTCGCCCGCCAGCCTGCGGGCGTCGAGCAGGTCGCGCCAGGAGCCGAGGTCCGACCAGGGGAAGGCGGCGGCGACGACGCTGAGCCGGGCCCCGCGCTCCAGCACCAGGGGCTCGACGGCGGCCGCAGGGATGGCGCGGTAGCACTCCGCGGCCGCAGCCTCGCGCCCCGCCGCGCGCAGCTCCGCCACCTCCGCGAGGGCGTCGTCGACCTCGGGAGCGGC
>JAXDLS010000415.1:0-5877 GCA_034666485.1 Chloroflexota bacterium | reverse complement strand
AGTACGCGAAGGTGCGCCAGCAGTTCGGCCGGCCGATCGGCGCCTACCAGGCGGTCTCGCACCGGTGCGCCGACATGCTGGTGATGGTCGAGTCGGCGAGGTCGCTCGCGTACCACGCCGCCTGGGCTCTCGACAACGACGTCCCCGAGGCGCCGCTCGCCGCCGCCATGGCGAAGGCCTACGCCGGTGACGCCGCCCGCACCGTCGCCTCCGACGGGCTGCAGGTGCACGGCGGCATCGGGTTCACCTGGGAGCACGACATCCACCTCCACCTCAAGCGCGCGAAGTGGGGCGAGGCCACCCTCGGCGACGGCACCCACCATCGCGAGCGCGTCGCCCAGCTGCTGGAGCTCTAGCCCTGGGGCTGCGCGGTGCCGTCTTCGACCTCGGCGGGGTGATGACCCTGCCCCCCTTCCGCCTGCGGCGCGGCGCCGACGAGCGGACCCTCAGCCTGATGGGCTGCTTCCTCCGGGAGGTGGCCGAGGTCTACGCCCTGCCCACCGGCGACCACGACCTGCACCGGCTGGAGACCGGCCGGCTCACCGAGACCGAGTACCTCGTCCGCCTCTGCGACCGCCACGCCGCCGGCGGCCAGCCCCGCATCGAGCCCGGCGACGCCCGCGAGATCCTCGTCGGACGGCCGATGGTCACCTCGGAGGTGATGGTCGAGGCGGTGCGGCAGGTGCGCGCCGCCGGCCACCGCACCGCGCTGCTCACCAACAACGTCCGCGAGTGGGAGCTGGCGTGGCGCGCGCTGATGCCCTTCGACGAGCTCTTCGACGTCATCCTCGACTCCTCGGCGGTGGGGCTGCGCAAGCCCGACCCGGCGATCTACCGGCTGACCTGCGAGAGGCTCGGCCTCGACCCCGCCGAGTGCCTCTTCGTCGACGATCTCGAGTGCAACGTGGCCGCGGCGCGCGCGCTGGGGATGGAGGCGCTGCTCTGCTCCGACGGCCCGGCCACCGCCGCCGAGGTGCTGCACCGCATGCTGAACGGCGGCGGGACGCAGCCGCCGGAGGCCGGGTGAGCGCCGCGGCGCGCGACGCCGGCACGCTGCGCGTCGACCTCGGCGGCGGCGGCCTCGAGCTCGCCGCGGTCAGCGACCGCGGCACCGTCCGTCGCGAGAACCAGGACCGCTGGGCGCTGCGCCCGCTCCCCGCCGGCTGCCTGCTGGTGCTCGCCGACGGCATGGGCGGCCACGCCGACGGTGCCGTGGCGGCGCACCTCGCGGTCGAGGCCGCGGCCGCCCATGTCACCGCCGCGGCCGATCCCGGCTCCGCGCTGGGCGGCGCCGTGGCCAGGGGCGGAGACGCCGTCGCCGCGCACCGCCGCGCCCACGGCGGCACGATGTGTGGCACCACCCTGGTGGTCGCGGTGGTGACCGGCGACCGGGTGCGCCTCGCCAACGTCGGCGACAGCCGCGCCTATCTCATCCGCGACGGCGCCGCCGTCCAGCTCTCCCAGGACCATTCGTGGGCCGCCGAGCAGGTGCGCGACGGGCGCCTCGACGCCGGCCGCGCCGTGCACCATCCCGGCCGCAACATGCTCACCCGCGCGCTCACCGGCGAGCCCGTCGACGCCGACCTGTTCACCGCCGAGCTGCGCGCCGGTGACGTCGTGCTGATCTGCTCCGACGGGGTGTGGGACGCGGTCGACGACACCCGGATCGCCGACGCGATGCAGCCCGGCGCCCCCCTCGACGCGGCCGCGGCGGCGCTCTGCGACCGCGCTCTGGCCGCGGGTTCGACCGACAACGTGACCGTCGTCGCGTGCCGCGTCCACGGTGCCGGGTGACTGAACGGTCGGCGGTGCGTAACCAAGCGACGACACCGGGTGTTGACGTTATGGTCGTCGTGCCGGACGATGACTCTCCCGTCCCGCAATCGAGGAGGCGATGGCTAGGAGCAGGCTCACCCGCCTGGTGAAGGTGTGCAGGATCTGCCGCGAGGGCTATGACGGCTTCAAGTCCCGCGAATCCCGCGGCCGTTACTGCTCGGCGACGTGCCTCGAGGAGGCGCGGCGCCGTCAGCGCGACGGGCTGGCCCTCGAGGAGGAGCCGGCCATCGGACCGGCGATGCTGCCGCCGACCGTCATCCTCGGCAATCGCAGCGCCATCTACAGCCTCGGGCCCGATCTCGCCGCCATTCCCGACGAGGGCCCCGGCCTCACCACCTGACGGGGGCTGGGCGCAGGCCGGGGGCCGCGGCTAGACTTGCCCCGCACGCCGCCGGAGCGCGCCGACGCCGGGTGAGGTCATGCCCCGGTCGTGGTCCTGGCGGACTGGAGACGGTGATGGCGAGACTGTACGCGCAGCTGTTCACCCTGGTCTTCCTGGTCGCCGGCCTCGGTGGCCTGGCCCTCGGGGACGCGGGGCACATCAGCGGCGGGCACGCCGGCGGCAACCTCGGCGGGCTCACCCTGCACCTCACCTGGGCGCGCGACCTCCTCGACCTCGCGATCGCCGCGGTGCTCGCCGTCCTCGGCTTCACGCTCCGGGTGTCACGCCGGGTGGTGGGCATCCTGGTGGTGGTGCTCGGGGCGCTGCTCACCGTGCTCGCCGTCGCCGGGTTCGTGGTCGGCGACGACACCCTGGCGACCAAGGGGTTCGCGGGACTGCACTTCCCCACGGCGATCAACGTGCTCGACCTGGTCTTCGGGCTCCTGGCCCTGGTCAGCGGGCTGGTGACCCTCGCCGATCAGCCCGAGCCGACCGCCGAGCGGCAGAACCCGCTGACCGGGCCGACCGCGTCTAGGAGCGGGCAGTCCCGCTCCCGTTGACGCTGATCAGCTGACCGTCCTCGGCGTCGCCATGACGCCGCGTGACCTTGTCGCGGACGTTGCTCATCACCTCGCCGACCTGGCGGGCGGCGACCTGGGCGGTCGGCGCGACCCGCCGCGCCGTCTCCACCACCTGATTGGCGCCGTCCCGGACGGCGATGGCGACGCTCTGTGCCTGCTCGCGGGTCTGGCGACCCTCCTGGGGGGCGACCAGCAGACCGATCACCGTGCCCGCGACGGTGCCGTGGATCAGACCTCGGATGTATCCCACAATCAGCCTCCCAGACATCGACAGTTATAGTGACAGTATCACGTACCGTCAGGTCAGCGCCGAGGAGCCCCAGGCGCCGTCGGGAACGATGCGCAGGCGCTCGACCGGCTCGCCGCCCACCAGGTGGCGCTCCACGATCTCGGGGACGTCCTCGGGGCGCAGCCGGCCGTACCAGACGCCGTCGGGGTAGACGATGACGATCGGACCCTGGTGGTGCTGGAGGTTGCAGCCCATCCGGGTGGTCCGCACGTTGCCGAGGCCGCGCCGCTCCACCTCGTCGCGGAGTCGCTGGAGGATGCGCTCCGAGCCCTGCCCGCCGCAGTGGTGGCGTCCCGAGGTGGTGCAGACGAAGACGTGCAGGGGGCGCGGCGGTCCGTCCATGGGTCCCACCATTGTGCTGCGCCGCCCCTCGCCGCCGAGGCGGAGCCCGGGCCGGCCGGCCGTAGACTGGGTGACACCACGGCGCGTTAGCGCCCGAAGGAGAATCCTTGTCCCTCGTCGACCTCCACATGCACACCACCGCGTCCGACGGCGACCTCGGGCCCGAGGAGCTGGTGGCCCGCTGCGCCGGCGCCGGCCTGACCACCATCGCGGTCACCGACCACAACTCCACCGTCCACGTCACCCGGGCTCGGGAGGAGTGCGACCGGCTGGGCCTGGAGCTCGTCCCCGCCTGCGAGATCAGCACCCGCTGGCATGGCAGGGAGCACCACCTCCTCGCCTACTTCGTGCCTCTTCACGACGCCGTCTTCCAGGGACGGATCGAGAGGGTCCGCAGCGCCGACCTGGCCCGCTCGCGGCGCTGGGTCGACAACGCCGGCGCCGAGGGCCTCGGGCTCACCTGGGAGGCGGTCGAGGCCGCGGTGGGCGCCGACCGGGTGCCTCCCTTCGCGGTGATCCGCCGCCTGCTCCTCGAGGCCGGCGCCGCCGACGATCGGATGCTGCCCTACGCGACGGCCCCGCACCGTCTCTTCGCCGACTGGTTCGCCGCCGGGAAGCCGCTGGCCACGGACCCGCCGTGGCAGCCGGACCTGCCCGAGGCGATCGCCTGGGTGCGCGAGGCGGGGGGCGTGCCGGTGCTCGCCCATCCCGGCGCGACCCTGGGGGAGATCGACCCCGAGGCCGCGTTCGCCGAGCTCGCCGGGGAGGGGCTGGGCGGGGTGGAGGCGTGGACCACGTGGCACACCCCGGAGACCGGCGAGCGATTCGCCGGGCTCGCCGCCGCGGCGGGGCTGACGGTGACCGCGGGTGCGGACTTCCACGGGCCCACGGTGAAACCCCACGTCCTCGCCCCCGGGCAGGTCACCCACAACGGGCCGGAGGTGCTCGAGGGCCTGCACGGCGCCCGGTAGCAGGGGGAGGGCTGTCAGCAGACGAAGGAGCTGATGGCCTGGGGGAGGGCCCCCTCCATGCGCATCAGCGCAGAGAGCCGAGGGTCGCGCAGAGGTGCGCACCGCCCTGACATAGTGTCCTGTCATGGAGATCGACTACGCCTTCTTCGCCGAGACCGCGGCGGTGCCCCCCGACCGGAAGTTCTACGTCCTGGGGGGCGGCCTGTTCCACATCGGCCTGCCGCAGATCCCCGGCCGCGCCACCTTCTGCATCGTCGCCGGCTTCCGTTTCGGGCCGGAGGACGCGGACCGCGCCCACCGCGTCGAGCTCCGCTTCGTCGACGGTGACGGCAAGCTGGTCATCCAGCCGGTGGAGATGAACTTCCAGTCGGGCCCGCCGCCTCCGGGTGAGGAGCTCGACATCTGCCTGCCCACGGTCACCTACATCAGCCCGATGTTCGGCGAGCCGGGGCGGTACACGGCCGAGTACTGGGGGGACGGCGAGCTGCTCGCCCGGGTGCGCCTGCGGGTGCAGGAGCAGCAGGTCCCGCAGCCGGTGCCCGCACCCGGCTGAGCTCAGGCGTGGACGCTGGGCGAGTACTCGTAGAAGCCGCGCCCGCTCTTCTGGCCCAGCCACCCGGCGGCGACCATCCGTCGCAGCAGCGGCGGCGGGGCGTAGTCGGCGTTGGCGTACTCGGCGTGCAGCGCCTCGCAGACGAAGAGCGTGGTGTCGAGGCCGATGTAGTCGAGCAGCTGCAGCGGCCCCATGGGGTGACCGCAGCCGAGCCGCATCCCCTCGTCGATGTCCTCGCGGGTGGCGAACCCGGACTCGTACACCCGCACCGCGTGGGTGAGGAACGGGATGAGCAGCAGGTTGACGATGAAGCCGCCGCGGTCCTGGGCGACGATGATCCGCTTGCCCAGCCGCTCGCCGAACTCGCGGGTCTGCTGCAGCGTCCCGTCGCTGGTGGCGATGCTGCGCACCAGCTCGAGCAGCTTCATCACCGGCGGCGGGTTGAAGAAGTGGGTGCCGATCACCCGATCGGCGCGCCGCGTCGCCCGGGCGATCTCGATGACCGGCAGCGACGAGGTGTTGCTGGCGAGGATGGCGTGCGCGGGCGCGATCTCGTCCAGCCGCTGGAACACCTCCACCTTGTCGGCGAGCCGCTCGGCGACCGCCTCGACGACGATGTCGCAGCCCTCCAGCGCCTCCAGCTCGGTGGTGAAGGAGATGCGCTCGAGGATGGACGCCACCGCCTCGTCGGAGAACTTGCCCCTGCTGCGCCCGCGCTCCAGGGAGTGCTCGACGCGCCACCGGGCGGCGGCGAGCGGCTCCGTGCCGCGCTCGCACAGGACCGTGCTCATCCCGGTGCGGGCACACACCTCGGCGATCCCCGAGCCCATCAGGCCGCCGCCGACGATCCCCACGTTGCTGATGGCCATGCCGTCCTCCGTGCGCGTCGAGAACAAGAAGAGGAGGAAGAGGGTGACACGGCC
>JAXDLS010000414.1:0-2870 GCA_034666485.1 Chloroflexota bacterium | reverse complement strand
CCAACGTGATGATGGAGCGGATGGCGGCCGACAGCGGGCCCACCGGCGGCCGCATCGTCCGCCCCTCCGACGGTGCGCCGGTGCGGAGCGTCGCCTTCATCCAGTGCGCCGGGTCGCGCGACCGTCTGCACCTGCGCTACTGCTCGAGCATCTGCTGCCTCGCCTCGCTGAAGGAGGCGAGCCTGGTCCTCGAGCGGAATCCCGACGCGCAGGTCCACGTCTTCTACATCGACCTGCGCACCCCGGGCACCTACGAGGCCTACGCCGCGGGGGTGCTCGGCCATCCGCAGGTCCACGCCGTCAAGGGCAAGGTCGCCGACATCCTCGAGGATCCCGAGACCGGCGAGCTCGTCGTCGTCGCCGACGACATGGTCGGGGCCGGGATGAGCCGCACCCGCGTCGACCTCGTCGTGCTCGCCACCGGGATGGCGCCGAGCCTCGGCGACGCTCCCACCGCGGGCGTCGACCTCGACGAGGACGGCTTCGTCGTCGAGGGAACCGACGCCGAGGGCATCCTCGCGGCCGGCTGCGCGCGGGCCCCGGTCGACGTCGCCACCGCCACCGTCGACGCCACCGCCGCGGCGATGCGCGCCATCGCGCTGGTGCGGCGTGCCGCGATGCGGACCTGACGATGGCGCCGCGGAGGACGGGCGTCTACGTCTGCGAGGGCTGCGGCATCGGCGGGTGCGTGAGCTCCGCGGCGCTGCTCGAGACCGCCGCCGGCGAGCCCGGGGTGACCGTGACCCGCACCTCGACGGCGTTCTGCCTCGAGGACTCCGCGCGGATCCGCGAGGACGTCGAGAGCGAGGGGCTGGAGGCGGTGGTCATCGCCGCCTGCTCGCCGCGGGTCAACCGGCAGGTGTTCGACCTCCGGCCCGCTCTGGTGCGTCGGGTCAACCTCCGCGAGCACGTCGCCTGGAGCCAGGCGCCGCAGGACGAGGCCACCCAGGAGCTGGCCACCGACCTGCTGCGCATGGGTGTCGCCGCCGCGCAGCACACCACCCCGCCCGCACCCCACATCGAGGACTGCGAGCGCCGCGTGCTCGTCGTCGGTGCCGGCCCGGCCGGGCTGAGCGCGGCGCTCAGCGCCGCCGAGGGCGGCTACGCGGTCACCCTGGTGGAGCGCGAGGAGCAGGCCGGCGGCTTCCTGCGCCGTCTCCACCGCGGCTATCCGACCCGGCCCCCGTACGAGTCGCTCGAGCTGGTCGACGTCGACGGGCTGGTCGCCCGGGTGCTCGACCACCCCTCGGTCACGCTGCGGACGGGGACCACGGTCGGCGCCGTCGAGGGCCAGCCGGGGCGCTTCCGGGCCACCCTCGAGGGCCCCGGCGGCGCCGAGACCGTCGAGGTGGGCTCGGTGGTGATGGCCACCGGCTTCGCCCCGGTCGCCCCCGCCCACTTCGCGGGCTACGGGCTCGGCGAGTACCCCGACGTCATCTCCTCGGTGGAGATGGAGGATCTCTGCCGCGCCGGCGAGCTGCGCCGCCCCTCCGACGGCCGGCCGGCGCGCCGGGTCGCCATCCTCGCCTGCGACGGCCCCGCCGACACCGCCAACCTCCCCTACACCGGCAACGTGGCGAGCATGACCGCGCTCAAGCAGGCGATGTACGTCCGCGAGCGCGACCCGGAGGCCGAGGTCTACCTGGTCTACGAGGACATGCAGACCCCGGGCCGGGACGAGCTCTACTACCGGCGGGTCCAGGAGGACCACGGCGTCTTCCTGGTCCGCGGCCAGGTCCGCGCGGTCGAGAGCGCCGGCGTCGACGGTGGGGCCCACCTGAGGGTGACCGCGGAGAACTCGGTGCTCGCCGGCGACGTCACCCTCGAGGCCGACCTCGTCGTCGTCCAGCAGGGCATGGTGCCCACCTCGGCGCTGCCGGCGGGGAGCACGGCGCTCTCGCTCCGCTACCTCCAGGGCGGGGCGATGCCCACCGGCCGGGCGGGATTCGCCGACTCGAACTTCCTCTGCTTCCCCTACGAGACCCGGCGCACCGGCATCTACTCGGCGGGCTGCGTCCACCGCGCCCAGGACATCGCCCAGAGCCGCCGCGACGGCGCCGCCGCCGCGCTCAAGGCGATCCAGGTGGTGGAGAAGGCGGCGTCCGGGCAGGCGGTGCACCCGCGGGTCGGCGAGCTCGGCTACCCGCAGTTCCTGATGAGCCGCTGCACCGCGTGCGGCCGCTGCACCCAGGAGTGCCCCTTCGGCGCCCTCGAGCTCGACGCCCAGCGCCACCCGGTGATCAACACCAACCGCTGCCGCCGCTGCGGCATCTGCATGGGCGCGTGCCCGGTGCAGGTGATCTCCTTCCCCGACTACTCGGTGGAGCAGATCTCGGCGATGCAGAAGGTCATCAGCCTCCCCGAGGACGACGAGGAGCGGATGCGGGTTCTGGTCTTCGCCTGCGAGAACGACGCCTACCCGGCGCTCGACATGGCGGGCATCAACCGGCTGCGACTGCCGGTGGAGCTGCGGGTCGTGCCGGTGCGCTGCCTCGGCTCGGTGAACGCCGTGGTCGTCGCCGACGCGGTGCAGCGCGGCTTCGACGGCGTCGCCCTGCTCGGCTGCCGTTCCGGCCCCGACTACCAGTGCCACTTCATCCAGGGCAGCGAGCTCCTCGGCAAGCGCATGGACAACGTGCGCGAGACCCTGGGGCGGCTGGCCCTCGAGGAGGAGCGCGTGCAGGTGCTCGAGACCTCGATCGCCGACGCCCGCCGGCTGCCCGGAGTGCTCGGAGGATTCGTCGAGCAGGTCCGCGGCCTCGGCCCCAACCCGATGAAGGGGTTCTGACGATGAGCACTGTGGATCGCCCCGCGCCCGCCCCCGTGACCTTGCGTCCCGACGGCGGGTTCCTGCGGGACCTGATCGAGCG
>JAXDLS010000413.1:0-2918 GCA_034666485.1 Chloroflexota bacterium | reverse complement strand
CCCACCGCAAGCAACCGGCCACGGAACCGTTCACACATGGTGACGGTCGTCGAGGCGGGCTGAGGGCTCGAGGCGGCCCTGATATCATCCGGCCCGCGATCCGGGTTAGCTCAGCGGTAGAGCAGGCGGCTGTTAACCGCAAGGTCACTGGTTCGAATCCAGTACCCGGAGCCACGCGTCCGGCGGACGGTTCCGTGGGTTTGGCGGGGCGGAGGCATACCAGGCCGTGGCCTGGGCTGGTAGCGTACACCTGTTCCCCTCAGTCACCCGGTGAGGATCGCCCATGTGGGAGAGCAATGTCGACAGCTCGGCGGGCGAGGAGCCCGGCGGGCACGAGCCGGATCGCGCCCCGGCCGGAGCGCCCAGCGGCGTCCCGGCCGCGCCGCACGCCGAGGTCGTCGAGGGGGCGCCGCCGCCGGCCGCCCCCTGGCGGGGCCCGGTGCTGCGCGGGGTGTCGACCCCGCGGGTCTTCAGCGCCCTCGCGAGCGCCGCCCGCACCCCGTCGAACGGCGCGACCAGCGGCGTCCCGACGCCCGAGCCCGAGGCGGAGCCGCTCGCCGAGGACGAGGACGGCGGCGACCTGGTGGACGACGACGGCCAGCTCTGGTCGCCGGAGGCGGCGGCGGCGCGGATGCGCGCCCGGCAGCGCTGGCGGGAGATCGAACCGGGGGCGCCGCTGCCGTCCCTCACCCTGACCCAGGAGGAGGCGGCGGCGCTGCTGCCGCCGGTCGAGCAGCCGCTCCCCGAGGCCGCGCCGCAGCCCACCACGACGGCCGCACCGAGACAGGCGGCGCCGTGGCTGCCCGCGCCCGTGCCCGGACAGGCGGCGGCGCCCGCGACCAGCTTCGGCCCACCCGGCAGGCGGCGGGCACCGGCGATGGTGGTGCTGCTCTCGGTGCTCACGCTGGGCTTCTACGCGCTCTGGTGG
The DNA here is from genome assembly GCA_034666485.1 of Chloroflexota bacterium. Lineage (GTDB taxonomy): Bacteria > Chloroflexota > Dormibacteria > Aeolococcales > Aeolococcaceae > CF-96. Next base: position 1,990 of record JAXDLS010000413.1, on the reverse strand, counting down.
CACCACCGCGTGAATCGCGAGATGGCCGAGTTCGACCCGCGCATGTCGGTCGACGCCGGGCGCTCCACCTGGGCGGTGGCGATCCCGCTGATCATCGGCTGGATGGTCGCGGCCGGGGCCGGCGCCCGCTACCTGCTCGCGCTGGCCGGCACCCCGACCGCCGATCTCCCCATCAGCGCGGAGCAGTCGCTGTTCCTCGCCCTCAGCCCGTTCGTGGTGCCCTACCTCGAGCTGCTGCTGCCCTTCTCCGCGGCCGCGGTGGTGATGACCCACGAGCGTGCGCGGATCGTCGAGGACCGCGTCGACACTCCCACCGGCCAGCAGCTGCGGCCGGTGTCCGCGCTCGGCTGGCTGACCGTCCCGGTGATCGGGGGCTTGGTGGGTATGGCGCGAATGCAGCAACATCTCAACGGAGTGTGGCGCGCCGTCAGCTCCTGAGGCCGTCACGGGCGCGCGACGGGTGGCCCGGGCGCCTCGGCGTACACTTGCTCCCGCAGACGGTCGGAGTGCCTCGAAGGGCGTCCGTCGCGCTGCTGCACTGGCGGAAGAGACGAGGCCTACCCCGAACACCGACGTGGCCATCACCATCGCATGCATCTCCGGCAAGGGTGGAGTCGGCAAGACGACCACCACCATCAACCTCGCCGCGGCGCTGGCCGAGCGGGGGAGGAGGGTGCTCGCCGTCGACTGCGACCCGCAGTCGAACCTGACCTCGGGGCTGGGCTTCGACCCGTACCGGCTGCCCGTGACCATCGGTGACGTCTTCGCCGGCCGGGTGCGCGCCGCGCCGGACGCGTTCCTCTCCACCCACTGGGAGAACCTCTGGCTGCTCCCCGCCAAGCCCGACCTGGGCGCGGTCGAGAACGACCTCAACTCCTCCCTCAACCGCGAGCTGCTGCTGCGTGACGCGCTCAGCCGCGACGGCATCCAGGCGTCCTTCGACTTCATCCTGTTCGACACGCCGCCCAACTTCGGATTCCATACCATCAACGTGCTCGCCGCCATCCGCTACGTGCTCATCCCCGTGCAGATGTCCGGCTACGCCATCAAGGGGTTGAAGGAGGTGCTGCGCACCGTGCACGCCGCCCGGCAGCGGCTGAACCCCGAGCTGCGCATCCTCGGGATCGTGGCCACGTTCGTGAACCTGCGCACCAACTTCAGCAGGGACATGCTCGAAGGGCTGCGCGAGATCCCCAACCTCACCGTCTTCGACACCATCATCAAGCTCACCGTGAAGCTCCAGGAGACCTCGCTGGCCGGGGTTCCGGTCACCTCCTACGCGGCCTCCTCGGAGGCGGCGGACGCCTACCGCAGCCTTGCCGACGAGGTGCTCGCCCATGTCTGAGCGCTTCCGTGACCTGGTCGGTGCGTCGCTGGGCGACGACGCCGGGCTGAGCGGCGGCGGATCGCTGGAGCGCTGGCTGGCGCCCACCAGCGAGTCGCGCGTCGAGCAGGTGCCGATCGAGGCCATCGACGACCCGCACTGGCGGCCCGACACCGCCGACAGCGACCCCAACTACCGTGCCCTGAAGTCGAGCGTGCGCGCCAGCGGCATCCTGCAACCGCTGCTGCTGCGCCCCGTCGGCGGTGATCGCTACCAGCTGGTGAGCGGCGCCCGCCGACTGCGCGCCGCGCGCGAGACCGGCCAGTCGGCGGTGCCGGTGATCATCCGCGAGCTCAGCGACGTCGAGGCGCTGCTCGGCGCCTGGGACGCGGTGATCCGCGCCGGCGTCTCCGAGGCCGAGCGGCAGACCCTGTTCGTGCGCCTCGGCGAGTCGGGGATGGCCGAGGCGGAGGTGCGCGCGCTCCTCAGCGGCGTGCCCGCGCGCGACGACGGCGTCGCCGCCGCCGCGCCGCCGCTCGTCACCATGCGGCCGCCGCTGCCGGCCGCTCCCGCGCCGCCTGCCTCCACCCCGCCGCCGGTGCCCGCCGCGCCGGCGCCGCTGGCCTACAGCCCGCCGGCCGTGGCCGCCACGCCCGCGCCGCCGGC
>JAXDLS010000412.1:0-4507 GCA_034666485.1 Chloroflexota bacterium | reverse complement strand
GCAGTCGATCCCGCTGCGCCGCTACGGCGAGCCCGAGGAGTTCGCGCGGGTCGCCGTGTTCCTCTCGTCGCCCGCCGCGTCCTACGTCACCGGCGCGGCCATCCCCGTCGACGGGGGCATCATCCAGGCGCCCTAGTGACAGCCGGCTCAGCGCGTGCCGGCGCGGACCCGCCGGAGGCGGCGCCAGAGCACCAGGCTGCACACGCTGGCGGCGGCGAAGGCGGCGGCGGCGGCGAGGGTGACCCGGCCGGCGTCGGTGCGCGTTCCCGCGGACGTGGTCGCGAGCAGGCCGCGCAGGCCGGTCCGCGGGCTCGCCGCCGTCCCGGCGAGCGGGGGACCGGTGACGCTGCGGCGGGGGTGGTTGGTCTCGCCGTCGGGAACGGTGCTGGTGCTCGGCAGCACCGGCGCCGTGGTCGCGGCGGGGGCGGTGACCGGCGCCGCGGGTTGGGCGATCGCGGTGGCGGGCGTGGGCGCCGTCGCGGTCACCGGCGGCAGCGGTCGCGGCGCCGCCCGCACCGGGGCGGGGACGGGCGCATCGGCGCCGCAGCCGCCGCTGCGGCCCAGGGCGCGATCGACCCGCAGCGCCCCGCCGGGGCCCTCGCTGCCCTGGATGCGGTCGTAGGCCTGCTGGTTGCTCAGGCCGGTGCTCATCAGCAGCGCCAGGGCGGCGGCGACGTGGGGTGTGGCCATCGAGGTGCCGGTCAGCCAGGCGTACGCGCCGCCGGTGTAGGTCGAGATGATCCCGGTGCCCACGTTGCTGCCGCCGAGGCTCTCGCCGCCGGCGGCGAAGACGTTGACCCCAACGGTGGGGCTGTACGACGCCACCCCGCCGCGCTGGCTGAGGGCGCCGACCACCATCGCCTGCCGGGTCATCGACGCGTAGCCGCTGGTGCCCGGCTGGTCGCCGGCGGCGAGGGCGACGGCGAGGCCGTGTGCGTAGGCGGCGGAGAGCGCCGTGGCCACCTCGGGCGGCGTGCCCCCGGCGGTGGCGCCGACGCTGATGTTCAGGATCACCGGCCCGTGCCAGGCGGGCGCCACCTGGGTGGTGACGAAGTCGATGGCGGTGGCCAGGTCGGTGGAGGTGCCCTGGCCGCCGCCGAAGAGCATCTGCAGCGAGTAGATGCGCGCGCCGGGTGCGGCACCGCTCATCCCCACGCCGTTGTCGGTGTCGGCGGCGGCGATGCCGGCGACGTGGGTGGCATGGCCGTGATCGGTGTGCGGGTCCTCGCCGGGCACCACCCGCCCGTTCTGCACCATCGCCGAGCCCGTCGACCTGCCGGCGAGGTCGGGATGGCCGAAGTCGACGCCGCCGTCGATCACGGCGATGAGCGCGCCCGCGCCGGTGGAGGCGCACCACGCGGCGGGAAAGCCCGCCTGGGTGAGGCCCCACTGGTTGCCGGCGACGAACCAGGGGTCGTCGGGTGCGGTGGTGGCCGCCGAGGCGGTGATCGCCTGGGTCGAGAGCACCGCGCAGGCCAGGCCCACCAGCGCGCCGGCGACGCCACAACGCCGTCCACCCGTCCCTCTCACGACTCGAGGACGCTGCCACCACCTCTTTTCTGGCGGTCAGACCGCGACTCCTCCGCACTGCGCGAGAATGGCCCGCATGCACGTGCTGGGGCACGTCCCCGTCGCAACCCGGCTGGAGCGTGCGGTCCGCGACGGGAGCCTGGCCCACGCCACCCTCCTGGCCGGCCCCGACGGGGTGGGCAAGACCACCCTCGCCGAGGCCCTGGCCGCCTCCCTGCTCGACGCCGGCGCCTGGCCGGGGGGGCTGCGCGCCCATCCCGACCACTGGCTCGAGGACTCCGACGAGGAGCGGATCAGGATCGCGCGGATGCGCCCCGGCGGCGGCACCCCGGAGACCGGTCCGAGCCTCCAGGACTTCCTCGCCCTGCGCAGCTACGCGGGCGGCCGGAGGGTGGCGGTGATCGGCCGCGCCGACCGGCTCACCGAGGATGCCGCCAACTGTGTTCTCAAGACCCTGGAGGAGCCGCCGCCGGGCACCCACCTGCTGCTCTGTGCGGCGCATCCCGAGCGGCTGCCGGCGACCATCGTCTCGCGCTGCCAGGTGCTCGGCTGCGCCCCCGTGCCCGCCGCCGACATCCGGGGCTGGCTCGAGGCGGTCCATGGGGTGGCCGCCGACCTGGCCGGGGGCGCAGCCGCCCTCGCCGGCGGCCGCCCCGGCCGCGCCCTCCAGCTGGCCACGGTGCCGGGGGCGCTGCGGACGGAGATGGAGGCGGTGGGAGCCTTCCTCGCAGCCGCGGGCTCCGGGCGCGGCGGTGCACTGCAGGCGGCGGCCGCGCTGGCTCCCCCGAACACCGCCGAGGGCCGTGAGCGCGCCCTCACCCAGGTCACCGCCTGGAGCGGCTTCGTCCGCGACGTCGCCTGCATCGCCGCCGGGGCGCCCGAGCTGGCGGTGTGGGAGCCGTTCCGCGCCGCCGCGTCGACCTGGGCCCAGACGCTGCCGCCCGAGCGCATCGCCGGCATCCTGGGCCGCTGCGTGGCCACCGCCGACCAGGTGGCGCAGTACGCTGTGCCACGCCTCAGCTACGAGGTCCTCTTTCTCGACATCTTCACCGTCACCCCCGCGCCCCCGCGGACGGCCGGCGTGGACGTCGGGGCCGCCTTCGAGGGGCCGGCCGGCTCCGCCGAGCGGACCCCGCGGGCGCGCGCCCCGCGACGGCGCTGATCCGGAGCCACCATGCCCCTCGCCATCGGAGTGAAGTTCAAGCGCAACGGCCCGCTCGCCTACTACGACCCGGCGGGCGACGCCCTCGCCCTCGGCGACCACGTGCTCGCCGACACCGCCCGCGGTCCGGAGATCGGCGAGGTGGTGCTCGCCCCGGCGGAGATCGCCGCGGCGCTGCTCCCCGCCGAGCTCAAGCCGGTGATCCGCCGCGCCACCGCCGACGACCTCGCCCGGCGCCGCGCCCTGGAGGAGGAGGCGCCCGAGCACGTGCGGGTCGCCAAGGAGCGGGTGCACGCCTTCCGGCTGGACATGAAGGTGATCGCCGCCACCTCCTCGTTCGACGGCAACCGCATCCTGTTCGACTTCAGCGCCGACGGCCGCATCGACTTCCGCGAGCTCGCCCGCGACCTGGCGGCGATCTTCCAGTGCCGGGTCGAGCTGCGCCAGATCTTCCCCCGCGACGAGTCCAAGCTCCAGGACGGCTACGGGCCCTGCGGCCGGCGGCTCTGCTGCTCGTCGTGGCTCAAGGAGTTCCAGCCGGTCTCCATCAAGCACGCCAAGGAGCAGGGGCTGCCGCTCAACCCCGCCAAGCTCAACGGCATGTGCGGGAAGCTGAAGTGCTGCCTGGTCTACGAGAACGACCAGTACGTGGAGCTGAAGTCGAAGCTGCCCCGCCCCGGCCAGATCGTCGAGGTCGCCGAGGGCAGCGCGGTGGTGCGCGACATCAACGTGCCCCGCGAGCTGGTGAGCGTCCAGCTCGAGTCCACCGGGGCGGTGCTCGCCATCCCCGCCGCCGAGCTGGAGCTCGACGTGCCGGTGCCACCGGTGGCGCCCGCCCCGTCCGCCCGCCGCCGGCGGCGCCGCGGCGGCGGGGGCGGCGGCGGCGCGGCGTCTCCGCCCGGGTGATGTCGAGGTTCCGCCGCGCCTCGCTCGGCGAGGACTTCGGGTACACCCCGGGCGAGCAGCCGCCCGACGGCGACGGCTGGCTGAAGCTCAACACCAACGAGGCGCCGGTGGGCCCCTCGAGCGCGGTGGCGCCGGCGGTCGCGGGCGCGGCGGCGCTGCTCCACCGCTACCCCGATCCCCTGGGCGAGCCGCTGCGCTCGGCGCTCGCCCGGCACCACGGGGTCGAGCCCGCGGCGGTGTTCGTCGCCAACGGCGCCGACCAGGTCATCGACTGCCTCTTCCGCGCCTACTGCGAGCCCGGCGACCGCGCCGTCTGGCCGGTGCCCACGTACTCGCTGTTCCCCGTGCTCGCCCGGCTCTTCGGGGTCGAGGCGGTCGAGCTGCCCCTCGACCCCGACCTGGGACTGCCCGCCGAGCTGGGCACCGCCGACGGCAGGCTGCGCTTCGTGGTCAACCCCAACGCCCCCACCGGGGTGTGGGCGGCGCCCGACGCGCTCGAGGAGCTGCTCGCCCCCGCCGGCGGGGTGGTGGCCGTCGACGAGGCCTACTGCGACTTCGCCCCCGCCTCCTGCATCCCCCTGCTCGACCTGCATCCCGCCTGGGTGGTGCTGCGCACCTTCTCCAAGGGGTATGCCCTCGCCGGGCTGCGGGTGGGCTACGCGGTGGGCCATCCCGGCCTGATCGCCGACCTGCTCGCGGTCAAGGACTCCTACCCGGTCGACCGCTGCGCCCTCGCCGGCGCCACCGCCGCCCTCGCCGACCAGGAGCACCACCGCGCCCTCGTCGACGGGGTGCGCAGCGAGCGTGCCCGGCTCTCGGCGCGGCTGGAGGCGGCGGCCTGGCAGCTCACCCCCTCCCAGGCCAACTTCGTGTTCGCACGGCCCCCCGGGGGGGACGCGGTCGCGGTGC
>JAXDLS010000411.1:0-5075 GCA_034666485.1 Chloroflexota bacterium | reverse complement strand
GCCATGGCTCTGTGGAAGGCGGGAGGCAGCGGATGAGCACGGGGACGGAGGTCGGGCCCATCGCACTGGTGGGCAGCGGCGAGTTCCTGCCGGTGATGCGCGAGGTCGACGCCGAGCTTCTGGTCGGCCGCCCCCAGCGCGCCGTCATCCTGCCCACGGCGGCCGCCCCGGAGGGGGAGGCGCGCCTCCGCTACTGGATCGACCTGGGCACCGCCCACTACCGCGGCATGGGGGTGGAGCCGGTGCCGCTGCGAGTGCTGACCAGGGAGGACGCCGGTGACCCCGAGCTCGCCGCCCAGGTCGAGGGCGCGGGCCTCGTCTACCTCTCCGGCGGCAACCCCGCCTACCTGGTCGAGACCCTCCGCGACAGCCTGGTCTGGCACGCCATCCGCGCCAGCTGGGAGACGGGGACGGCGCTGGCCGGCTGCTCGGCGGGAGCGATCGCGCTCTCCGCCGTCGTGCCCGATCCGCGCAGCACCGAGGTCGGCCGCATGGAACCGGCCCTCGGCGTGGTGCCCCACCTGGCGGTGATCCCGCACTTCGACCGCTTCGACCGGGTGCTGCCGCAGCTGGCGCGGCGCATCCGCGCCGAGGCGCCGCCCCACGTGGTCACCGTGGGCATCGACGAGCAGACGGCGCTGGTCGGCGGCCTGGAGGAGTGGACGGTGCGCGGACGCCAGCGGGTGTGGGTCATCCGGGACGGCCCCGAGCGCACCGGGCACCGCGCCGGAGAGACCCTGCGCATCCCGCTGCCCCCCGGCCCCCCCTGAGGTGCGGTCGCCGCGGCCCGGACGGCACGTCCCCCAGGGCGCGACCTGGGACGGGGAGGGCACCAACTTCTCGCTCTTCGCCGAGCACGCCGACGGCGTCGAGCTGGTGCTGCTCAACCGCGAGGGGCGGCAGGACCGCGCCTTCGAGCTCTCCGAGCGCACCGAGTTCCACTGGCACGGCTACGTGCCCGGGGTGGGGCCGGGGCAGCGCTACGGCTACCGCGTCCGCGGCCCCTACCGCCCCGCCGTGGGGCTGCGCCACAACCCGCGCAAGCTGCTCCTCGACCCCTACGCGAAGGAGATCGGCGGGGACATCCGCTGGGGCCCCGAGGTGTACGGCTACGGCCTCGTCGGCGACCGGATCGACGACGACCAGCCCAGCCAGCTCGACTCCGCGGGGTCGGTGCCCCACTCGCTGGTGGCCGACGAGCTCTTCCCCTGGGGTGACGACCGTCCCCCGCTGACTCCGTGGGCGGAGACGGTGATCTACGAGGTGCACGTCCGCGGCTTCACCATGCTCCACCCCGGCATCCCCCCGGAGATCCGCGGGACCTACATGGCGATGGCCCATCCCGCCGCCATCGACCACCTGCTCCGGCTGGGGGTGACCGCGGTCGAGCTGATGCCCGTGCACCACTTCATCGACGCGCGCTTCCTGGTCGAGCGCGGCCTGACCAACTACTGGGGCTACGACAGCATCGGCTACTTCGCCCCGGCGGCCCGCTACGCCCGCGCCACCAGCCACCGTGCCCAGCTGCGCGAGTTCAAGGCGATGGTGCGCGCCCTCCACCGCGCCGGCCTCGAGGTGATCCTCGACGTGGTCTACAACCACACCGCCGAGGGCGACCACCGCGGGCCCACGCTGAGCCTGCGGGGCATCGACAACCCCACCTACTACCGGCTCGACGAGCGGGACCCGCGCCGCTACAGCGACGTCACCGGCACCGGCAACACCCTCAACGCGCGCCAGCCGCAGACGCTGCGGCTGATCATGGACTCGCTGCGCTACTGGGTGATGGAGATGCACGTCGACGGCTTTCGCTTCGACCTCGCCTCGGCGCTGGCACGCGAGTTCTACGACGTCGACCGGCTCTCGGCGTTCTTCGACATCATCCACCAGGACCCGGTGCTCTCCCAGACCAAGCTGATCGCCGAGCCCTGGGACGTCGGCGAGGGCGGCTACCAGGTCGGCAACTTCCCGGTGCGCTGGGCGGAGTGGAACGGCCGCTACCGCGACACCGTGCGCGATCACTGGCGGGGGCAGGCGCGCGGGGTGAGCGACCTCGCCTACCGCCTCACCGGCTCCAGCGACCTGTACCAGGACGACGGCCGCGGCCCCCACGCCTCGGTGAACCTGGTCTCCGCCCACGACGGCTTCACCCTGCGCGACCTGGTCTCCTACAACCGGAAGCACAACGAGGCCAACGGCGAGAACAACCGCGACGGCAGCGACGACAACCGCAGCTGGAACTGCGGGGTCGAGGGCGAGAGCGACGACCCGGCCATCGTCGAGCTGCGCGCCCGCCAGCGCCGCAACCTCGTGGCCACGCTGATGGTGTCGCAGGGCTGTCCGATGGTGCTCCACGGCGACGAGCTGGGGCGCACCCAGCGCGGCAACAACAACGCCTACTGCCAGGACAACGAGATCTCCTGGATCGACTGGGCGCATCTCGACCAGCCCATGCTCGACTTCACCCGCCGGGTGCTGGCGCTGCGCCACGCCCAGCCGGTGCTGCGACGCCGCCACTTCTTCCAGGGCCAGGTGGGCCGCGGCGTCCGCCGCAAGGACATCGCCTGGTTCGGCCGCGACGGCGCCGAGATGGACGACGAGGACTGGGCCGACCAGCGGCGGCAGTCACTGGGAATGCTGCTCGACGGCGATCTCATCCCCGAGCGCGACGAGCGCGGTGAGCGCATCAGCGGCGACACCCTGCTGGTGCTGCTCCACGCCGGTCCCGAGGACATCAGCTGGCGTCTGCCCACCGGATGGGGCGAGCGCTGGGAGGTGCTGCTCGACACCGCCCGGCCGGCCGAGGCGGAGGGGTCGCGCCAGCTCGGCGCCGGATGCGGGCTGGCGATGGTCTCGCGGTCGCTGGTGGTGCTGCGTCGCGAGGGCCGTCGCGGGCGCCTAGCCCTCCCCGGGAGGGCGGCGCTGCGCGGGGCGAAGCAGCAGGGTGCCGCCGAGCATGAGAGCGATGCCGAGGACCAGGACGTCGCCGCCGGTCGCCCCGGCGAGATCGGAGGAGAAGAGACCGCCGAGCAGCACGTGGGGGTCGACCTGGCCGGCCAGTCCCACCCCCAGCCAGAGCACCAGGGAGCCGAGCAGCGCCTCCCACCGCGCCGGGCTGAGCGCACCCCGCCACCCCGGCCAGCTGAGCGCACCGACCAGGAGGCAGCCGGCGCAGCAGGCGGCGCCGCCGATGATCCCGGCGTCGAAGGCGCGGACCGGGATGGGCTCGAGACGCGCCGGGAGGGTGGCGAGCGGGAGGAGTAGCACGGTGAGCAGCACCGTGACCGCGCCGGTGAGCAGCAGCGCCCGGCCCGTCTCCGCGTGCCGAGGCCCGGCCACCGGCTCGGGCGCCACCGGCGCCAGGGGCACCGCCGCCCCGGTGCGGAGGAAGGCGTCGCGCTCGCGGTCGAAGGCGGCGCGGCGGCTGCGCGAGAGCAGCACGCTCTTGGCCTCGCTGATCTCGGCGAAGCGCCGGGCCGCCCGCACCCCTCCGGGGTTGACGTCGGGGTGATGACGCTTGGCCAGCTCCCAGAAGGCGGCCTTGATCTCCGCGTCCCCGGAATCCACGTCGACCCCGAGGACGGCGTAGTGGTCGCGGAAGGCGGTGGCCGGCTCCGCGGAGGTCATGGCCGGCGCATGCTACTACACATGTGTCGACCTCACGGCTGTCGCCGGGCAGAGGGACGTGGTGGAGCGGTCATGACGCACCGCGCATCCACTCCACGGCGAGGCCGTTGGCCCGGGCGAGGTCGGCGCCCGCGAGGTTGTGGCGTGCCCCCGGGAAGCTGACGAAACGGGTGCGGACGCCGTGGGCCTGGAGCGCGGCGACGGTGGCCGCCGTCCACTCGGCGGGGATGTCCTCGTCATCGGTGCCCTGGAGGACGAGCACCGGCGGGCCGCCACGGCGCAGGTGGGTCCGCGGCGAGATCTGCGCGTAGGCGAGCGGGTCGGCGTCCGGGGTTCCGAGTGGGCCGGTGCCGCCCGCGTGCCGCGTCCACCACCTCCGCGCGTTGTCGGCCATGTCGGTGCTGACCGGTGCGTAGAGGACGACGGCGCGCACCCGCGGGTCGACGACCATCACCAGCTCGGCCACCCCACCGCCGTTGCTGTGGCCGGCGACGGCCACCCGGCGGGCGTCGGCCTGGGGCAGGGTGGAGAGCGAGCCGATCAGGTCCATGGCCGCCACCGCCTCCGCCTCGATGGGCACCAGGTCGGGCTCGGGAGGGCTGGAGCCCGCATACCCGGGGTAGTCGGGCGAGACCGTCAGGATGCCCGCGGCGGCGAAGGCATCGGCGTACTTGGTGGAGTCCTGGCCCACCCGGTACTGCGCCGCGGGGATGTAGCCGTGGTTGACGATCGCCACCGGGAACGGTCCCGGCCCCGTCGGGATGCCGGCGAGCCCGGTCATGGTGCCGCCCTGGCTCGGCCAGGTGACCCGGTGGACGGTGTAGGCGGCCGTGCCGCCGAGGCGCTCGCCGACCAGCAGGCGGCCGCCGCCGTAGCCGCGCGCCCGCAGCGACTCGATGGCGTAGGCGGGCAGCGCCGCGGTCGGGGAGGGGGTGGGAGCGGGCCGCGGGGTGGCGTGCGCCGCCGGCGCGCCGCCGGCGGCGGGACGCGCGGCCGAGTCGGAGCAGGCGGCGGCCAGCGGGGCGGCGAGCAGCGCCGCCAGGGCGGCGCCGAGCCGTGGATGGAGGGTCACGACGTCGATTGTCCCTCCGGCCTACGCTTGCGCGATGCAGCGGCGCCCGCTCGGCGAGTCCGGCCACGACGTGCCCGCGGTGGGGATGGGAACCTGGCGGACCTTCGACGTGCGCACGCCCGGCGAGATGGCCGCCCGCGCCGAGGTGCTCGGCGAGGCGATCCGGGCCGGCGCCACCCTGGTCGACACCTCGCCGATGTACGGCCAGGCCGAGCGGGTGCTCGGCCGGCTGCTCTCGGGGCGGCGCGACGAGGTGCTCGTGGCCACCAAGGTGTGGACCCCCGACCCCGCGGAGGGGGAGATCCAGGTGCAGCGCGCGCTCCGCTGGTTCGAAGGCCGGGTCGACATCTGTCAGGTGCACAACCTGGTGTCCTGG
>JAXDLS010000410.1:0-3513 GCA_034666485.1 Chloroflexota bacterium | reverse complement strand
CAGGCGGCGCGGAGGAGGCGGTGGCTCTCGCCCTGGGCGGTGATCTCGACCAGCTGCTCGCCGATCTCCCGCAGGGTGGCGATGGAGACCAGAGAGCCGTTGACCCGGCAGCTGCCGCGGCCGCTGGCGGGGATCTCGCGGGAGAGGGTGAGCAGCTCCTCGACGGCGATGCCCTGGGCGGAGCACAGCTCGCGGACCGCCGCCGGAACGGTGTCGAAGACCGCGGCCACACTGGCGCGGTCGCGGCCGCGGGCGACCACCTCGCCGTCCACCCGGCCGCCGAGGGCGAGGCGGAGGCCGGTGACGCAGAGCGACTTCCCCGAGCCGGTCTCACCGGTGAGGGCGGTCAGCCCCTCTCCGGGGACCAGGCTGACCGAGCGGAGCACGGCGAGATCGGCGATGCGGAGCTCCACCAGGGCCATGGTCAGGTCTCCTTGGAGGTGCGGCGGACCCGGCGGCCGTCGGGCTCGTCGAGGGTGTGCTTGAGCGGCATCCCGAAGCGCAGCTTCTCCCGCAGCCGGCGCAGGAAGGTGGGCGAGCCGGCGACCACGACCACGTGCAGCTCGGGCCCGGGCCGCACCACCACGCCGCCGCCCTCGCGCAGCGGCACCTCGAGGTGACCGTCGGCGGCAGCGAAGGTCCGTCCCCGCTGCACCGTGACCTGCACCGTGACCGCCTCCGGGAGCACCACCGCGCGGGTGATCACCGCGTGCGGCGCCAGCGGCACCACCACCACCGCGCGGACCCGCGGATCGACCAGCGGGCCTCCGGAGCTGAGCGCGTACGCGGTCGAGCCGGTGGCGGTGGCGATGATCACCCCGTCGGCGTCGAACTCGCCGAAGAGCTCGCCGTCGACCTCGACCCGGAGCCGCGCGAGGTTCATTCCCGTCGACTTCACCACCACCTCGTTGAGGGCGAGATCGCTGGGATGCCGGGCGACGCCGTCGAGGAGGTCGAGCTCGAGCAGCGAGCGGCGCTCCACCCGGTGGCGTCCCTGGACGAAGCACTCGATGGCGTCGGGCAGGTCGGCGAGGTCGATGTCGGTGAGGAAGCCCAGCTGGCCGCGGTTGACCCCGAGCACGGGGATCCCCCGTGGCGCCGCCAGCCGCGCCCCCAGCAGGAACGTGCCGTCACCGCCCACGGTCACCAGCAGGGCGGTGCTGTCGGCGTGCTCGGCGACCGCGCTCTCGGCGTCGCCCGTGTCCATCCAGACCTCGTAGCCGGCGGCGGTGGCGCGGCCGACCGCGGGCGCGAGCACCTCGGGGCGGTGGCGCTCCCGCGGGTGCAGGAGGAAGCCGATGCTCCGGCGCGTCGGGGTCACCCGCCGGCCTCGACGCTGCCGCCGGGGAGGCGCAGGTGGAGCAGCCACTCCTGGTTGCCCTTGGCACCGGTGATCGGCGACGCCAGCGGGCCCCGGGCGGCAGCGCCGAGCCGCGCCCGGGCCCAGTCCATCAGCTCGCGGGCACCCGCCTCGCCGGCGGCGAGGTCGCGGACCACACCGCCGCGGGCGACGGCATCGCGGCCCAGCTCGAACTGGGGCTTGAAGAGCGCCACCACCTCCGCGCCGGGGAGGGCCAGGTCGGCGACCCGCTCGAGCACCAGCCGCAGCGAGATGAAGGCGAGGTCGAGGGTGACCAGCGAGGGCGCGGGCCCGGGCACCGCCCCGAGCAGGCGGAGGTTGGTGCGGTCGATCACCACCACCCGGGGGTCGCCCGCGAGCCGGGGGTCGAGCTGCCCGCGGCCCACGTCGACGGCGTAGACGAGCGCCGCCCCGCGGTCGAGGAGCACCTCGGTGAAGCCGCCCGTGGAGGCGCCGGCGTCGAGGGCGGTGCGGCCCTCCACCGCCACCTCGAAGCCGTCGAGCGCGGCCACCAGCTTGACCCCCCCGCGGCTCACCCAGGGGTGGTCGCGGCCGGTCACCGCCACCACGGCGCCCCCCGCCACCCGCTGGGCGGCGCTGCGGGCGCGCTCGGTGCCGATCAGCACCAGCCCGGCCGCGATCAGCGCCTGGGCGCGCTCGCGCGAGGGGGCCAGGCCCCGCTCCACCAGGGCGACGTCGAGGCGCTGAGAGGCACTCATCTGCAGGATCACGGAGTCTCCGCCCGGAGTCAGAAGGGGATGTCGTCGAGGTCGAACTCGGGCTCGCCGCGGGCCGGCGTGGACGGCGGCGCCAGTCCGGGGAGCAGGCCGCCGGGTCGGGCACCGGAGGCCGAGCGAGCCCGCTGCGGGGTGGCCGGCCCCGGTGGCGGTGCGGGCGCGGCCTGCGCCTGCTCGCCCACGAAGGGGCGCTCCTGGGCGGCGGGCCCAGAGCCCACCACCAGCTGCATCACCCGCTGCTCGGTGAGGTCGAGGAGCTCGGCGCAGCGCTGCGCCAGCCGGGAGCCGCGCTCGTAGCAGGCGATCGCCTCGTCGAGGTCGACGGTTCCGCCCTCGAGCCGCCCGATCAGGGTGTCGAGCTCGGCGAGCGCCTGCTCGTACCGCATGGCGGCGATGTCGTCGCTCATGTCAATCACGTCCATCCGGTGTCGGGCCGCCGGCCGGGTCGCCGGAGGCGGCGCCATCGTACATCTGTTCGTGCTCCGCTGTCGACGTCCCGCCCTCCCCCACCCGCTCGACCCGGCTGCGGAACCGGCCCCGGCGCAGCAGGGTGTCGATCTCCGCGCCGGGGCCCAGCCGCGACGCGTCGTCGACCACCGCGCCGGTGCGGGCGTCGAGGGTGAGCGAGTAGCCGCGCTCCAGAACCCGGCGCGGCGACAGGGCCTCCAGCCGTGCCCTGCCCACCCCCACCGCGGAGCGGCGCGATGCCAGGTCGGTTCGCAGCGCCGCCTCCAGGCTCTCCCGGCGCCGCCGCAGCGCCTCACGCTCCGCGGGGATGCGCCGCCGCGGGGCGATCAGCTCGAGCCGGGAGGTCACCGCGTCGAGCCGGCGCCGCTTCGCCGCGAGCTCGCGGAGGAGGGCGGCGCGCAGCCGCATGCTCCGGCCGTCGAGCGCCTGGCGCAGCTGGGGCAGGCGCTCCGACGGCGAGACCCGCTCCAGCCGCTCGACCGCACGGTCGAGGGCGGCGCGCTTGGCGGCCATCTCCTGGCGCAGCCCGCGGCGCAGCCGCAGCCGCCGGGCGTCGAGCTCCTCGACCAGCGCCGCGGTGTCGGGGACGGCGAGCTCGGCCGCCGCCGAGGGGGTGGGGGCGCGGCGGTCGGCGGCGTGGTCGGCGAGGGTGGTGTCGGTCTCGTGGCCGACGCCGGTGACCACCGGCCGCGGGCAGGCGCGGATCGCCCGCACCACCGGCTCGCTCTGGAAGGAGAAGAGGTCCTCGTAGGAGCCGCCGCCGCGCACCAGCAGCACCACGTCCACCCCGCGGGCGCGTGCCGCCTGCTCGAGCGCGAGGACGATGGCGATGTCCGCGCCCTCCCCCTGCACCGGGGTGGGCACCACCAGCACCCCCACCTGGGGCGCCCGCCGGCGCAGCACCGTGAGCACGTCGCGCACCGCCGCCCCGGTCGGCGAGGTGACCAC
>JAXDLS010000409.1:0-2778 GCA_034666485.1 Chloroflexota bacterium | reverse complement strand
CGTTGACCACGTCGTCGCCGCGCTCCACGTCCTTCCTGCCGACCGTCACGATGTAGGGCACGCGGCGCATCACGGCGTCGCGCATGCGGGCGTTCATCCGCTCGCCCGGCTTCGCCGAGATCTCGGTGCGCAGGCCGGCCCCGGCCATGCGCCCGGCGACCGAGCCCGCGAGCGCGAGCACCTCGGGGACGTCGTCCTGCACCGGGATCACCTCGCACTGCACCGGTGCCAGCCAGAGGGGGAAATGGCCGGCGTAGTGCTCGACCAGCACCCCGAAGAAGCGCTCCATGCTGCCCAGCAGAGCGCGGTGGACCATCACCGGCCGGTGACGCTCGCCGTCCTCGCCGATGTACTCGAGGGCGAAGTTCTCCGGCTGGGTGAAGTCGAACTGGATGGTGGCGCACTGCCATTCGCGTCCCAGCGCGTCGAGCACCTTCATGTCGATCTTGGGCCCGTAGAACGCGCCGTCGCCGGGGTTGACGACGATGTCGATGCCGCGCTTGCGCAGCTGGCCCTCGAGCGCCGCCTCCGCGGCGTGCCACTGCTCGTCGCTCCCGATCGCCTTCTCCGGCCTGGTGCTCAGGTAGATGCTCACCTCCTCGAAGCCGAAGGTGCGGAACATCTCCATGGAGAAGTCGATCACCGTGCCGATCTCGTCCTCGATCTGGTCGGGGCGGCAGAAGATGTGGGCGTCGTCCTGGGTGAAGCCGCGCACCCGCAGCAGCCCGTGGAGCACCCCGCTGCGCTCGTAGCGGTACACTGTTCCCAGCTCGGCATAGCGCACCGGCAGCTCGCGGTAGGAGCGCATGCTGCTCTTGTAGATGAGGATGTGGAACGGGCAGTTCATCGGTTTGAGCTGGAACGGCCGGCCGTCCACCTCCATCGGCGAGTACATGGAATCGGCGTAGAAGTCGACGTGCCTGCTGGTCTCCCAGAGGCTGCGGTGGGCGATGTGCGGGCTGAAGACCTGCTCGTAGCCGCCGCTGCGGTGGGCGTCGCGCCAGTGGTCCTCGATCAGGCCGCGCACCAGCCCGCCGCGCGGATGCCAGAGCACCAGGCCGCCGCCCAGCTCCTCGCTGACGCTGAAGAGGTCGAGCTCGCGCCCCAGCCGGCGGTGGTCGCGCTTCTCCGCCTCGGCGAGGCGCTCGAGGTAGGCCTCGAGCTCATCGCGGGAGAACCAGGCGGTGCCGTAGATGCGCTGCAGCTGCGGGTTGCGCTCGTCGCCGCGCCAGTAGACGCCGGCGACGCGCAGCAGCCGGGTCGCCCGCAGCCACCCGCTGTCGGGCACGTGGGGACCGCGGCAGAGGTCGACGAAGTCACCGGTGCGATAGATACCGACACTGTCGACTGAATCAGGCATGCGGTCGATGATGTCGACCTTGAATGGCTGGTCCATGTCGGTGAAGAGCGCCCGCGCCTGCTCGCGGCCCAGCACCTCCCGCTCGAAGGGGATGCGCCGCTTCACCAGCTCGCGCATCATCCCCTCCACCGCGGTGAGGTCGGTCTCGGAGAGGGTGGCTCCGCCGGGGAGCTGGAAGTTGTAGAAGAAGCCGTCCTGGATGGCCGGCCCGACGTCGTACTGCGCGCCGGGGAAGAGCTCGACCACCGCGGCCGCCATCAGGTGCGCGGCGCTGTGACGCAGGATGTCCAGGGTGGGGCGCTCCGGCGCCTCCAGCGGCAGCCCCGCCTCGGCGGCGTCGTCGACGAGATCGTCAGCCATGACGCGGGATTGTAGACCGCCGGTTCAGCCGACATCGGCACCACGGTGGTGGCCGGCGCGCAGCGCCTGAGCCGGTCAGCCGACGAATCGGGACATGCCCGCGGGCACGTCCTCGCGTCCCTCACCCAGGCGGGCGATCGAGTCCTCCTGATACGAGATGGGGCGGCCGCCGAAGGGCATCGGCAGCTGCCGCGACATCGGCACCACGGTGCGGCCGGCGCGCAGCGCCTGGGCGCGGAGCCGCTCGTTCCGCTCCGGGTCGAGGCGGCAGCAGTCGCGGCTGCAGTACCTGGCGGTGCGCTTCTTCACCGTCAACAGGCAGCCGCGGCGCGCACAGGTGCGCGCCAGGGTGGTCTGCGTCTGCACGCGAGTCGTCCCGTCCCCATCCATAGTCGCACCGCGCATTGTCGGCCTCTTTCGGTGGGTTGTCAACCGCGTCTGAACGGAGGATATGCACATTCAGGTCGCTCTCTGCAGACATCCGATTGTCCCAGGCTGTCGACGTTGTGGATAACGCGCACCCGCTGAACTGCGCGCGTGCTGCCGCCCTGTGCAGAACACTGTGCGTGACCGTGAGCCTCCGGCCGGGGGCGACCTCACTGTCCGGGGGGTCAGCGGGGTGGTGGGCGCAGACGGGATCGAACCGCCGACCTCTGCGATGTCAACGCAGCGCTCGTACCAACTGAGCTATGCGCCCGCACCACGGAACCGCGCGGTGGCGGGGGCAGGCCCCCGGTCACACCGGAGCCCGCATGATAGCAGGGGTAGTCTCACCACCCCGCGGATTCCCACCCGACCACCGCTTATCCGCGGGGGCCCCGATCAGGCGGCCGCGGCCTCGGCGGACGGCGCGGCGGGAGTCCGAGCGGCGGCGCTCAGGTCCTCGGTGCTGACGTCGACCCGGAGGCTGCGCTCGCAGTCGTGGCAGACCAGGTGGAAGGTGCCCGGCTGCTCGATGGTCCGCGCGACCTTCTGGCGGTGGCCGCAGCACTCGCAGGTGACGATGGCTCGCATGGACTGCCGCTCCGGAAGAGGGTGGTGAGACCGCCCCAGGGTGC
>JAXDLS010000408.1:0-2695 GCA_034666485.1 Chloroflexota bacterium | reverse complement strand
TGGTTGCCGCTCGCCGACGCCCAGGCGGGCCACGCCGGCCAGCCCTTCTGGGCCTCGGGGCTGGGCCCCGCTCCCACCCTGGGCATCGTCACCCAGCTGCTCGCGGGACCGGGGGTCGACCGCATGCTGCCGCAGCACACCCTGCTGGTCGGCGCCCAGGCGCTCTCCCTGCTGGGCGCGTCGATCGCCGGCGCCGCGGTGCTGCTCGGCATCGCCCGTCCGGTGGTCTCCGGATGGCGCGGCGGCTGGTACCTCGCCGTCGCCGGTCTCGGCGCCATCGGCATCCTCGCCCTGCTCAGCCTGCGCAGCCCGCTCTGGGACGCGCGCTACGCCAGCGTGCTCTGGCCTCCCCTGGTGCCGCTGCTGGGGCTGGGGCTCGCCCGTCTGCGCCGTCTCGCGGTGCTCCCGGTGGCGGGGATGGCGGCGGCGGCCCTGCTCGCCGCGTTCCTCCAGACCCGCGCCGACGCGGGCGCGCTCGCCGCCTCGCTGCGCGGCCGGGTGGGCCCCGGCGACGTGGTGCTGGCGACCCCCGACCTCTACCTCCAGCTGCTCGCGGAGGGCGACGCCCCGACGGTGGCCCGCACCCACGTCCCGGCGCGCACGGTGAGCTGGTACTGGGGAGTGGCCGCCTACCCCGCGGACGCGCTCATGCCCAGCGTCCCGGCGTCGGCGGCGACGGTGCGCGTGGTCAACACCCAGGGCTACCCCCCTCCGGCGGGACCCGCGGGGCGCCGGCGGACCGGGCACGGCTGCGCCGGCCTGGTCTGCGTGGACGTCTACTCGCCGGCCCCGTAGCGGTCTCTCGACTCCGCGATCTCACGCTCGGCGGCGGCGCGGTCGGCCCAGCCGATGGTCTCGGTGCGCTTCCCCGGCTCGAGGTCCTTGTAGATGTCGAAGAAGTGGTGGATCTCGTGCTTGAGGTGGTCGGGGACGTCCCCGATGTCCTGCCACTCGTTCCGCACGTCGTCGTCGAGCACGGCGAGGATCTTGGCGTCGCGCCCGTGCTCGTCGGCCATGGCGAAGACGCCGATGGGGCGGACGTGCAGATGGCAGCCGGGAAAGGTGGGCTCGTTGAGGATGACCAGGCAGTCGAGGGGGTCGCCGTCCTCGGCGAGGGTGTCGGGGATGAAGCCGTAGTCGGCGGGGTAGCGGGTGGCGGTGAAGAGCTGGCGGTCGAGCCAGATCGCCCCGGTGGTGTGGTCCACCTCGTACTTGTTCCGGCTGCCCGCGGGCACCTCGACGACGACCTCGATCCGCATCGGCACACTCCGGTGGGGGCTCGGGCGACCCTGAGCGGGTCACCCGATGATGACGCTGCGGTCTCACCGCCGTCACCGGACGCCGTCCGGCGGGCCGGACGGGCGGATAATCCCGCCCGATGACCCAGCTCACCGCCCTGCCCCCGGCCACCCCCGAGGCCGCCCCGCCTCCTCCTCCCGAGAAGAGCTCGGGGGGTGGCGGTCGCAGGCTGGCCCGCGACCTGGTCGAGGTGCTGGGCCTGGCGATCGCCCTCTACGTGGTCATCACCATCTGCCTGCAGACGGTGCGCGTCGACGGGCCCAGCATGATCCCGACGCTCCAGAGCAACGACCTGCTGTTCGCCGACAAGCTGACCTACCGGCTCCACGCTCCCGAGCGCGGCGACATCGTGGTGCTGCGCCAGCCGGGCGACGTCAACCGCGACATCATCAAGCGCGTCATCGGCGTCCCCGGCGACACCGTCGAGATCGACGGCACCTTTCACGTCGTCAACGGCCAGCCCCGCCCCGCCGTGCTGATCAAGCCGGCGGGCGCGAGCACGTTCCAGGCGCTGCCCGAGCCCTACCTCCCCGACCAGAGCAAGGACCCGTGGACCGACGTCGACTTCTGCTGCGACAGCGGCGGCAGGGCGACCAAGACGCCGCAGCCTCTGACCATCCCCCGGGACCGGTTCTTCGTCCTGGGAGACAATCGCAACATCTCCCTCGACTCCCGCTACATCGGCCTGATCCCCCGCGCCAACATCATCGGCCGGGCGCGGCTGCGCATCTGGCCGCTGAGCACCTTCGGGCTGCTGGGTCGCGGACCCGGTCTGGCCGCCGCCATCCTCGTCCCCCTCCCCTGGGGGCTCGTCCGGCAGCGCCGCCGGGTCGCCGCGCTGGTGGCGGGGACGCGCGGCCCCCGCTTTTAGGCGTCGCCGGCGAGCACCTCGGCCGCGGTCGCGGCGTCGCCGTGCTCGGCGATGAGCCGGTCGACCGCGGCGCGGACCACGACCGCCGGCGTGAGCGTCCCCGCCCTCGCGTGCGAGGCCTCGCACACCGCCAGCACCCAGCTGCGCTGGTGCTCGGCGAGATGGGTCAGGAGCCGGTGGTCGTCGGACTGCAACCACGGCGTGATCGCCGGCTGGCCGGCCGCGGAACCGGCACCGGCGGGGGAGGGGAGAAGGGTGTCGTCGGACAGGGTGCTCTGATCGGTGCTCATCCCGTCATGATGGCGGCCCCGCCTGGACGGAACAAGGCTCCGAGGTGACCCCTCGCGCCGGTGAACGCCGGTCAGTCGGCGGAGGCGGGCTCGGCGGGCCTGCCGGTGGTGGGATGCTCGACGACGCGCCCCGTGAGGGTCGTGCCGGTGGCGAGCGCGCGGGTCACCGCGGCCACCAGGTGAGGCACCGCGAAGGGCTTGCGCACCACCTCGATGTCGAGCAGGGCGAGGCTGT
>JAXDLS010000407.1:0-4585 GCA_034666485.1 Chloroflexota bacterium | reverse complement strand
GTCGACGAGTACCAGGACACCAACTACGCGCTGGCGCGGCTGGTGGAGACGCTGGTGGCCCGCCACGGCAACGTGCTCGTCGTCGCCGACGACGACCAGGCCATCTACAAGTTCCGCGGCGCCAGCCTGGCCAACCTCGACCGCTTCCGCCGCCTCCGCCCCGACCACCGCACCGTCACCCTGCGGCGCAACTACCGCAGCACCCGGCAGATCGTCGCCGCCTGCTCGCTGCTGATCGGCGCGGCCGCGCCGGAGTCGCGCATCCACAAGGAGCTGGTGGCCAACCGCGGCGAGGGCGACCCGGTCGAGCTGTGGGACGCGCCCGACGAGCGCAGCGAGAGCCTGGCGGTGGCGGCGGAGTGCCGCCGGCTGCTCGAGGCCGGCATCCGCGGCGCCGACATCGCCTGGCTCTTCCGCCGCCACGACGACATGCGCGCCGCCATGACCGCGCTGCAGGAGACCGGGGTGCCGTACCAGGTGCACGGCGGTCGCGGCTACTTCCGCCAGCCGGAGATCAAGGCGCTGCTGGGGCTGCTCCGCGCCATCGACGACCCCGCCGACTCCCAGGCGCTGCTGCGCTGCCTGCAGCTTCCTGCCTGGTCTGTCAGCAACCGGGGGCGGGTGGCGCTGGTGCGCGCCTGTGACAGCAGCGAGACCCCGCTCTGCGAGATGCTCCTCGACGGCGCCGCCGACGGCCTCGACGAGGCCGACGCGGCGGCGGCGCGGCGGGCCACCGAGGAGCTCTGCGCGCTCCATGCCCAGGCGCTCACCGCCGACGTCCGCGAGCTCTGCTTCGACGCCCTGGAGCGCTGCGGCTTCCTCGGCATCGCCGAGCTCACCCGCGACCTCGAGCGCGTCCAGGCGGGCGCCAACCTCAACAAGTTCGCGGAGCTGCTCGACGGCTTCGCCGACTGGAGCGAGGACCTGCGGCTCCGCGCCGCGCTGCGCTACCTGGAGGTGCTGCGCGACTCCGGCGCCGCCGACGAACTGGCCGCCATCGACGCCATCGAGGACGGGGTGGTGCTGCTCACCGCCCACAGCGCCAAGGGGCTGGAGTGGCCGGTGGTGGTGGTCGGCGGCTGCGTCGAGCCGCGCTGGCCGGGGCGGGGTGGCTTCCCCGCGCCGCTGACCCTCCCCGACGAGCTGGTCCCCGAGCCGCCGCCGCCGGGCGACGGCCTGGTGGACGAGGAGCGGCGGCTCTTCTACGTCGCCGCCACCCGGGCACGTGACCGGCTGCTGCTCACCCGCGCCCACCGCTACCCGCGGTCGTACGGCGACGAGGCGCCCACCCGCTTCCTGGCGCCGCTCGCCGGCGCGGCGATGGCCCGGGGGGTGGAGGTCCCCCACGTCCCCGCCGCGCTGGCGCCCCGCATCCGTCCCCGGGGCAGCACCGTGCCGGTCGGCGTCGAGGTCTCGGTGGCCGACCTGCGCGACTTCCGCGAGTGCCCACGCCGGTACGAGTACCGCCGCCGCTACCGCATGCCCTCGCGGGGATCGGTGCAGACCTGGTACGGGGTGCTGGTCCACTCGGTGCTCGAGCAGGCGGCGCGGATGCGGCTGGCGGGCGAGGAGGTCGACGCCGGCCGGCTGGTGGCGATGTGGCACCAGGGGTGGGAGGCGGCGCACGGTCCCAAGGGCGCCCACCGCTCGCTCCGCGGCTACGGCGAGGAGTCGCTGCGCCGCTACGGCGAGACCCCGGCGTGGTCCGAGACCCGGCCCACGGCGGTGGAACGGCCCTTCGCGCTCGCCGTCGACGCCGGTGAGGTGCGCGGGCGCTTCGACCGTCTCGACGAGCGCCCCGACGGCATCCCCACCGTCGTCGACTACAAGACCGGCCCGCCGCGCAGCGCCGACAGCGCCGCCCGCGACCTCCAGGTGCGCGCCTACGGGGTGGCGATCGCCCAGCGCGACCGTGCCGAGCGGGTGGCGGTCGAGCTCCACCACCTGCAGACCGCCGAGGTGACCCGGGTGGTGCTCGACGGTGCCGCGCTGCGGAAGGCCCACGCCCACATCGCGCTCAGCGCCATCGACCTCTCCCGCGCCTGGAACGAGCACGGCTTCCCTCCCAACCCCTCGCCCTGGCGCTGCCGCCGCTGCGACTACCGGACCGTCTGCGACGAGGGGGGCGCCGCCGTCCGCGCCGCTGCCGAGCCCGTCCAGGCGGTGCCCGCGGGGAGCGTCTGACCGGCCAGCGGGCCCCCGGACCGGCGGCGTACCCTTCCGGGCGCGTGCCAATGTGGCATCGCCGGGCGGGCGTGGAGGACACGGTGATGACACGGGGCGGGTTGGTCGCGGGGTCGGGCGTGGCCGCGCTCCTCGCCGGCTGCGGCGGCACCGCCGCGCCTCCCACGGCGGCAGGCAGCCCGTCGACGTCGATGTCGAGCAGCGGCGGGATGTCGATGCCCGCGAACGCCTCGTGCGCGCCCTCCGGCACCACCCTGACCCTGGTCGCCCAGAACACCATGTTCACCACCACCTGCCTGGCGGCGCCGGCCGGGCAGCCGGTGACCGTCCACTTCGAGAACATGGACCAGCTGTCCCACAACCTGGCGATCCTCAGCGCCGACCCGGACGTCGACAGGAACGCGAAGGAGCTCTTCACGGGCGAGCTGATCCCCGGCCCCAGGACCGTCGACTACGCGGTGCCGGCGGAGTCCGTGGGCATCCACCACTTCCACTGCACGGTGCATCCCACGCAGATGTTCGGCACCTACGTGGTCAAATAGCCCCAGAGTGGCCGAGCGTCCCCCGTCCCCCGTCGAGCGGATCCTCGTGGTCGCGGCGCATCCGGACGACATCGACTTCGGCGCCGCCGGGTCGGTGGCCACCTGGACCGCCGAGGGGATCGACGTCGCCTACTGCATCGTCACCGACGGGGATGCCGGCGGCTCCGACCGCGACGTCACCCGCGCCGACATGGCCCGGCTGCGGCGCGAGGAGCAGACCGCGGCGGCGGGTTGCGTCGGGGTCACCGACCTCAGCTTCCTCGGCCACCCCGACGGCCGGCTGGAGAGCACCCTTGAGGTGCGCCGCGACATCGCCCGGGTGATCCGCCGGGTGCGCCCCCAGCGGGTGGTGGCCCCCTCGCCGGAGCGGAACTGGCAGCGCATCTTCGCCAGCCATCCCGACCACCTGGCCGCCGGGGTGGCGGCGATCGCGGCCGTCTACCCGGACTCGCGCAACCCCTTCGCCCACCCCGAGCTGCTCGAGGAGGGGCTCGAGCCCCACACCGTCGAGGAGCTGTGGATGATGGCCTTCCCCGACCCCGACACCTGGGTCGACGTGACCGAGCAGTTCGACCGCAAGGTGCGGGCGCTGCAGTGCCACCGCAGCCAGGTGGGCGGCTGGGAGGACCTCTCCGACGCCATGCGCCAGTGGGGCACGGCGATCGCGCGCCAGGGAGGGCTGCCCGACGGCCGCCTCGCCGAGGCCTTCCGGGTGATCAGCGCGGTCTGACCGGCGTCCGCGGAGGTGGTGGTAGGCTCCTGCGGCCCATGACCGAGCTCCGCACCGCGCCCTACGGCTCCTGGCCGTCGCCGATCACCTCCGAGCTGATCGTCTCCGACACCGTCGGCATCGGCCAGATCGAGGTGGAGGCCGGCGAGGTCTGGTGGGCGGAGGCGCGCCCCGCCGAGCAGGGACGGGTGGTGGTGATGCGCCGCAGAGCCGACGGAGGCGTCACCGACGCCCTCGGCCCCGGCTGGAACGCCCGCACCCGGGTGCACGAGTACGGGGGAAGCTGCTTCGCCGTCGACGGCGGCACCCTCTACTTCACCAACTTCGCCGACCAGCGGCTGTATCGCAGCGATGCCGGCGGCGAGCCGCGCGCGCTCACCCCCGAGGGCGACCTCCGCTACGCCGACCTCAGCCTGGACCGGGAACGCTCGCGGCTGCTCTGCGTGCTCGAGGACCACACCCAGGGCGGCGCCGAGGCGGTGAACTGCATCGCCGCCGTGCCCCTGGACGGCGGGTCGCCGGAGGTGCTGGTCGAGGGCTCGGACTTCTGCGCCGCGCCCCGGGTGAGCCCCGACGGCAGCCGCCTCTGCTGGCTGACCTGGAACCACCCCGATCTCCCGTGGGATGGCACCGAGCTGTGGGTCGCCGAGCTCGACGCCGCCGGCCGGCCGGGCCAGCCGGCGCGGGTCGCCGGCGGGCCCCGCGAGTCGGTGCTGGTGCCGGCGTGGTCGCCGGGAGGGGTGCTCCATCTCGTCTCCGACCGCACCGGCTGGTGGAACCTCTACCGCTGGCGGGGCGGCGAGCTCGAGGCGCTGGCGCCGGCGGAGATGGAGTTCGCCCGCCCCGCCTGGATGCTCGGCTGGACCACCTACACCTTCCTCGCCGAGGAGCGCATCGTCTGCACCGCGACCCGGCGGGGCGAGTGGCGGCTCTACGAGCTGCACCCCGAGACCGGGCTGTGCGAGGTGCGGACCCCGTTCACCGAGATCAGCCCGTGGCTGCGGGCCCACGAGGGTGGGGTGGTGTTCGCGGGAGGCTCGCCGGCGCTCGCCGCCGCCCTGCTGCACGACGACGTGGACAGCGCGGCCACCGAGGTGCTGCGCCGCAGCAGCAGCCTGGAGATCGACCA
>JAXDLS010000406.1:0-4277 GCA_034666485.1 Chloroflexota bacterium | reverse complement strand
ACACCGCCAGGGTCAGGCTGAGGCTGCTCCAGCCGAGTGCGATCGCCGCCGCCAGTACTCCGAGGGCGGCCGTACGGGCGAGATCGCAGGCGAGCATGATGGTGCGGCGGTTTCGCCGGTCCGCGATGGCTCCCGCCCAGGGAGCCGCAAGCACGGAGCTGCCATAGGTGGCGAGCCCGACCAGGCCGGCGGCGGCCGGCGAACGGGTGATTGCCAGGGCATAGAGTGGGAAGGCGACGTAGGTGAGCTGTGATCCTGCGACGGACGACGTCCGTGCCAGGGAGTACCAGACGTAGTCGGCGTTGCCCAGGAGGCTGCGTTTCACCCCCAGGTGTCTCCTCCGCCTCCGGCGGCGCCCGCCGCCGGAGGCGGAGGACCCGCTAGGTCCCCGAGGCCAGCGCAAGCGCGAAGCGCTCGTCCGGGTCGGTGAACCAGGCGTCGAGCCGCATCGACGACTCGCCCAGGCAGGTCTCCACCACCGCGCGGGTGAACTTGGCGCTGATCTCGGTGTGCAGGGTCTCGCCCGCGTCGAAGTCGATGCGCATGCCGGCGCCGGGGATGTCCACGCTCTGGGCGCGCTCGGCGCGCAGGTGCATCTCGATGCGGTCGAGGCCGGGGTCGTAGAGGGCGACGTGGGCGAACGCTCCGGGATCGAAGTCGGCGCCGAGCTCGCGGTTCATGACGTGCAGGACGTTGCGGTTGAAGGCGGCGGTGACCCCCGCGGTGTCGTCGTACGCGGCGATCAGCTCGGCACGGTCCTTGACCAGGTCGAAGCCGCAGAGGAAGGTGTCGCCGGGCTCGAGAAGGGCGCGGACCTCGTCGAGGAAGAGGCGCCGGTCGTCGACCTCGAGGTTGCCGATGGTGCCGCCCAGGAAGACCACCAGCCGGCTGCCCAGCCGGGGAATGTTCCCGAGGTGGCTGCTGAAGTCTCCGACCATGCCGTAGACGGTGAGCCCCGGGTACTCGTCGACGAGCTCCCGAGAGGTGCGCTGCACCACGGTGTCGGAGACGTCGAAGGGGGTGAAGCTGCGCAGCGTGCCCAGGCTGCGGCAGGCGTCGAGGAGCAGCCGCGTCTTGCTGCAGGAGCCCGCGCCCAGCTCGACCAGCGCCTCGGGCCGGGTGAGGGCGGCGATCTCGGCGGCGCGGTCGCGCAGGATCGCGGTCTCGGTACGGGTCTGGTAGTACTCGGGCAGCTCGGTGATCAGGTCGAAGAGGCGCGATCCCTCCTCGTCGTAGAACCAGCGCGGGGGCAGCCGGCGCGGCCGCCGTGCCAGTCCCTCGCGGACGTCGGCGATGAGCTCGTCGCGGGCGTTGCGGCCCACGGTGTGCACGGCGACGGTCAGCGGGGCGAGCACCATGGTCATTTCTCCTCGCCGCCGGCGGCGCAGCGGAAACCGGCGAAGATCTGCCGGCGGATCGGGTGATCCCAGTTGCGGAACGCGGCGCGGCCGACGCTGGGGCGGGCCGCCCACGACGCGCCGCGCAGCACCTTGTAGTCGCCGCCGAAGAACACCGCGGAGTACTCCGGGTAGGGGAAGGCCTCGAAGCCCGGGTAGGCGAGGAAGTCGCTCGAGGTCCACTCCCAGACGTCGCCGACCATCTGCTCGCAGCCCAGCGCACTGGCCCCGCGGGGATAGGCGCCGAGCGGCGCGCAGCCGAAGAGCCGCTGGTCGAGGTTGGCGTGCTCGGCGGTGGGCGGGTCGTCCCCCCAGGGATATCGCCGCATCGTCCCCGTCACCGGATCCCAGCGCGCCGCCACCTCCCACTCGAACTCGG
This sequence comes from Chloroflexota bacterium, assembly GCA_034666485.1. GTDB lineage: Bacteria > Chloroflexota > Dormibacteria > Aeolococcales > Aeolococcaceae > CF-96. The sequence goes on along the minus strand of JAXDLS010000406.1, from coordinate 2,501 downwards.
TGGGCAGCCGGCGTCCGGCCCAGCGCGCGTAGGCGTCGGCCTCGTGCCAGCACACGTGCATCACCGGCAGGTGCTCGTCGACCGCCACGGTGTGGCCGAAGCGGTCGGTGACCCAGCCGCCGTCCTCGCGGCGCCAGTGCTTGGGCGCGATCGCGCCGCTGCCGGCGAGCCACTCGCGACCGCGCTCGCTCCACAGCTCGGGGCGGCGGTAGCCGCCGTCGTCGATGAAGCCCAGGTACCGGCCGCAGCTGACCGGGAAGCGGTCGATGCGGAAGCCGGCGATCTCGATCTCGTGGACGCCGCGCTCGTTGTCGTAGGGACGGTGGCCGTGGGTGCCGACCGGGTAGCGCCCCGCGGGCACGGCGACGGTGTCGAGGCCGACCGGCCGCGCAGGCGGCGGCGCGGGGAGCGTCGGGCGGTAGCCGCCCGCGACCAGCTGCAGCGTCTGCAGGATGGTCTCGGTGTGCTGGTGCTCGTGCTCGATGATCATCTCGTGCACGAAGCCGTCGCGCAGCAGCGGGTCGTCGCCGTCCAGGTCGGCCTCGGCGAGCAGCTCGAGGGCGCGCCCGTCGACGCCGTCGCGGTAGGCGGCCACCTCGGCGGGTGCCATGAGCGGCAGCGCGCCGCGCACCCTCCGGGGGTTCTCGAAGGCGTCGTAGCGGCGCATCAGCTCCTGGTCGGCGGGTTCCATCCCGCTGAGCCGGTGCACCAGCCACAGCTCCTCGAAGACCGCGATGTGCCCGTAGTCCCAGACCAGGGGGCTCTGGAGCGGGTCGTGCTGTGCCATCAGCGCGGCGTCGTCGAGGGGTGCGAGCAGCGCCTCGGTGCGCCGCCGCGCCTCGCTGATCCGCTCGGCGATGCCCTGCTTCACATCCATGTGCTGAGCTCCTCGGGTCGGGCTGTGTGCCGCTCCAGCAGCTCGTCGGCGGGGCAGCGGCCGGCGGCGACGAAGCGCTCGCGGTACTCGGCCACCAGCGCGGGGGCCGAGGCGGGGAGGTAGCCGCGATCGAGGCGGGTCATCCCCGCCAGCGCGGCGTCGAAGAGGGCGAGTGCGGTGCAGCGCAGCTCCGGATCGGTGGTCGCCTGCCAGGCCGCCCGCCACCAGTCGTCGCTGGTGGGGTCGGCCTCGAGCACCTCGAGGGCGCGGCGGCGGGCGCCCGGCTCACCGGTGAGGGTGGCGAGCACGCAGACGGGCACGGGCAGCCAGCGGGCGGGGAGGGAGTCGAGGTAGCGCACCTCGAGGTAGCCGCGGGGCCGCACCGGCGGGAAGAGGGTGGTGAGGTGATGGTCGAGGTCCTCGGCGTCGGGACGGGCCCCGGCGACCGACAGCCAGCGCCGCATCGGCAGCCGCGCCGGGAGCCGCTCGCCCTCGGCCCGGGCCAGGGGGATGGCGTGCGCGCCCAGGGCGAGCTCGTGGTAGCCCGCGATCGGATCGCCGCCGAGGTGGCGGCCGTCGAAGCCGGTGCGGTCGGGGTCGACGCCCTGCCAGATCGCCGTCCGGGTGCTGCGCAGCCCGCTGGGGCTGCCGTCGAGCAGCGGCGAGGCGGCGAAGGCGGCGGCGAGAGCCGGCCCGGCGCGGTTGAGCAGCCGCCAGCGCTCCCCGCCGTCGAGGTCGAGGCAGACCTGGGTGGCGGTGGTCTGCCGCATCATCCGGCGCCCCCAGGGCCCGATGCGGTCGAAGTGGGCCTGCATGGCGTGGTACCGGGGGGCCGGGTTCTGCAGGCCGATGGTCTCGAGGTCGTGCCACGGCGACACCGCCGCGCTGACCAGGCTGATCCCCTCCCGGGCGGCGCAGCGGCGCAGCCGTTCGATGAGGGCGGAGGCCGCCTCGAGCGCCCCGGCGGCACTGGCCTCGGGGCCGGGGCTGAGCTCCACCTGGCCGCCCGGCTCGAAGCTGAGGCGGGCCTGGTCGCTCAGGCTGGGATCGTAGGCGAGAGCCCCGTGCATCTCGGCGAGAGAGACCGGGGCGGGGATTCCCTCCTGCAGGCGGACCGGGAGAAGCTCGATCTCGACGCCGACCCGACCCGGTCCACCTGGCACCCTCCCCGCGGGACGGAAGAGGGCATGCACCCGTCGTTCCAGGGCCGGCGCCCTGGTGACCCCCTGTGCGACCGTCACGTCGGTACCGCCGGGGCCCGGCGGCGATGTCGTGCCATGGTGGTGGCGCGATCGCACGCGATCAGCAGGACGGCCGGCATCGTCTCCCTCCGCACATCAGCTGCCCGCTGGGTGAGAGACCCGGCGAGGACTTCTCCGAATAATAGGCAGGCGTACCTTTACAGGGGGGAGGCGTACGCCTCCCCCCGTCTAGCGCAAGACATCGTGCGCTGGCGCGCCCGATGCCGGCGCTGCCCCCCTCCACGCCGGCACTCGCCGGCGACGCGCGCGTCGCGCGCTCACCGTGAAGGGTCGTCAGGCCGAGGCACCACGAGCAACGCAAGCGTTGCTCACACCCACCCCCCGAGCGGCTTCACGGGTGGTGTGCGTGATGCCCCGCATGG
>JAXDLS010000405.1:0-6769 GCA_034666485.1 Chloroflexota bacterium | reverse complement strand
CAGCGCCCGGCTGCGGTCGACCATCTCGTCGGTGGCGGCGCGGAGCTGCTCGATCAGGGTGTCGGGGAACACCCGCTCCACCAGCAGGTAGCCGCGCTCGAAGTAGCGCTCACGCATCGCCTGGGAGAGCAGCAGCGGGGGATGGGAGAGGATCTCGTCAGGGGTCATCGTGCGGCTCCGTTGGACCCGCCGGAACCGGCCGGGGCCACCCGGGGCAGCGACAGCACGAGCTCGAGGCCGCCGTGGCGGCTGCGTCCGGCGGTGATGTGCCCGCCATGCGCCTCGACCAGGCTGCGAGCGATCGCCAGCCCCAGGCCGGTGCCCATGCTGTGTCGCGACGGGTCGGCCTGGAAGAAGCGGTCGAAGAGGTGGGCCACGTTCTCCCGGCTCACCCCGGGCCCGTCGTCCTCCACCCGCACCTCGATGGGGAGGCCGGCGCCGTCGGCCCCGTCCCGGGCGCTGACCCACACGTGGGAGTGGATGGGGGTGTGGTGGGCGATGTTCTCGAAGAGGGCGACGAAGGTGCGCTGCAGCGCGTCCTGGTCGGCCACCCCCGACCCCAGCGTGCCCTCCAGCGAGACCGACACCGGGCGGGGGTCACAGATCCGCCGGGCCTCGTCGGCGGCGCCCCGCACCACCTCGTCCCAGTTCACCGCCGAGGGGACCATCGCGGTGCGGGCGTCGGCGGAGGCGAGGGTGAGCAGGTCGGCGACCAGCTGGGAGAGCCGGCGGAGCTCGGTGAGCGCGTTGTCGAGCACCCGATCGCGGTCGCCCGCCGGCAGCCCCGGGTGCCGGCGCATCACCTCGATGTCGGTGCGGATGGTGGTCAGCGGGGTGCGCAGCTCGTGTGAGGCGTCGGCGACGAAGCGCTGCTGCTGCTCGAGCAGCCGCTCCAGCTCGTGGTAGGCGGCCTCGACGCGGTCGAGCGAGTGGTTGAACGCGGTGGTGAGGTGCGCCACCTCGTCGTGCTCGGCTCGCACCGGGACGCGGCGGCTCAGGTCGCCTCCCCGGCCGACCGTCTCCATGGCTCGCGCGAGCACGGTGATGGGGCGCAGGCCGCGACCGGCCGCGAGCCAGGCGCCGAGGCCGCTGACCAGCAGGCCGGCCACCCCGGCGATCAGCACCACCTGCACCAGCGACCGGAGGGTGGTGTCGACGTCCGCGAGTGAGGCGCCGACGGCGATGGCGTCGACGGCCATCGGTCGGCCGGCCGGGGCGACCATCACCGGCCCGGGCAGCCGCAGCAGGGCGACGCTGTACTCGATGCCGTCCGCCGAGAGGGTGACCACCGCGGGCATCGGTCGGGGCGCGGTCGCCCACTCCCGGGCGGGCACGTGGACGCCGGGGGGCGCGTCGTCGGTCAGGTCGAGGTCGCCGCCTCCCTGCGCCGGGTGGGCCAGGGTGAACATGACCGTGGACTCGGCGCGCCCGCCCACGGTGGTGTTGCGCCGCACCGGCGCCAGCAGCGCTGCCGGCGGCAGGCGGCTGAAGGCGTTGTCGACCAGCTCGGCCCGCCGCACCACCCGGTTGTCGAGGTCGCTGCGCAGCCGGGAGCCGACGGTGATGAAGAACACCGTGGCGATCACCAGGACCACCAGCGCCACCACTCCGCAGGTGAGCAGGGTGACACGCAGTCGCAGCGACATCAGACCTCCTCCTCGAGCCGGAGCACGTAGCCGACCCCCCGGGCGGTCTGGAGCAGGCGCGGCTCGCCGGCCGCCTCGAGCTTGGTGCGAAGGTAGCCGATGTAGACGTCGAGGACCCGGCTGCTCTCCGGGTAGCTCCACACCCCGGCGAGCAGGCGGTGCCGGGACATCACCGTGCCGGCGTTGGCGAGCAGCAGCTGGAGGAGGTCGAACTCGCGCGGGCGCAGCTCGATGCGCCGGTCGCCGCGACGCACCTCCCGGCTGTTCTCGTCGAGCACCAGGTCGGCGTAGCGGTGCAGCCGGGGCCGGGCCTCGGGGTCGCGGCGGCGGAGCAGGGCACGGATCCGCGCCAGCAGCTCCTCGAGGGCGAAGGGCTTGACCAGGTAGTCGTCGGCACCGCTGTCGAGCCCCTGCACCCGGCTGGCCACGCCCTGCCGGGCGGTGAGCATGATCACCGGCAGGCTGCTGCCCTCGCGGATCCGCCGGCAGACCTCGATGCCGTCCATCTCGGGCATCTGCAGGTCGAGCACGACCAGGTCCGGGGGCGTCGCCGCCACCGCCTGGAGGGCGGCGCGGCCGTCCTCGGCGACGCTCACCGAGTAGCCCTCACAGGCGAGCGCGAAGCGCAGCGACTCCCTCAGGTTGGCGTCGTCGTCCACCACCAGGAGCCTGGGCACGAGCAGAGCGTACGAGGTTTCGAAGGGGGACGACCGGCTGCCTCGGCCGAACCCGCCATCACCGTTCGATGGCCAGGTGTCGCCCGGCGCACAACTCCAGCGCTCCGCGGCGGGCGTAGCATGCGCCCATGAGACCAGCCCACCTTCTGGACCGCGCGCCCGCCGGCCCCGACCACCTCGCCCTCGGGGTAGGGTCGCAGGTCGAGGAGCCGGATGGAGCGGCGGGCCTCCCGCTGTCCCTCGGTCATGGGTCCGCGATCGGCCGGTAGCCAGGGGCCGCGGCCTCGGATACCCTGTCGGCGCTGGCGGCACGTCCCGTGCTGCTCGTCGCCACGGCGCCGCGCGGGGGTGCGGCGGGTCACCAGGGAGGTTGATCGGTGCATCGGTTCCCCGTTCTCGCGCGGTACGGCCGCCCACTCCGGGCGGTCCTGGCCCTGGTTGCCGGCTCCGCCACCGCCCTGATGGGCGGAGGGCCCGCCGTCGCCGCCGGGACGCTGCCCCCGCTGCCCGGTCTCGCCATGCCTGCGCCCGCCCTGCCTCCGCTCGGCGTCGACACCTCGGCGCTGCGGGTGCTCGGCAGCGGCGTCCTCCCGGGGATCGGCGGGCTCGCCGTGGCCGGCGCACCCGATCCCGGGACGGTCATCCACGTCGGCGTCGGTCTCGCCCATCCCGACCCCGTCGGCGAGGCGGCGACGCTTCGGGACCTCTACGACCCCGGCAGCCCGCTCTTCCATCACTTCCTCACTCCAGAGCAGGTGGCCCAGCGCTTCGGCGTCGCCCCCGCGGTGCGCGATGCGCTCACCGGCTGGCTGGGTCGGGGCGGGCTCAGCGTCGCCCACGTCGGCGGAGCCGGCGACTACGTCCAGGCCACCGGCACCGTCGCCCAGGTCGAGCGCCTCTTCCACACCACGCTGGCGACCTACACGGCGAAGGGCGAGAGCTTCTACGCCAACCGCACCGCTCCCAGCGTGCCCGCGGGGCTTCCGGTGATCTCGGTGATCGGTCTCAACAGCCTCCAGCGCTTCCACACCTTCACCCGGACCTCCCCCGCGGGCCCGGCGGCGAGCGGCCTCAAGACCGGGCAGCTCGGTCCTCAGGATCTGTGGTCGGTGTACCACCAGCCCTCCGAGAACCTCGGCCCGGGCACCACCATGGCGATCTTCGGCGCCGGCCAGGTGGAGACCGTGGTCAGCGACCTGCGCACCTTCGAGACCAGGCACGGCTTTCCCCAGACGGTCACCCGGGTGCACTTCGTCGGCGCCGGGCCTCACGACGACAGCAGCGGCACCGCCGAGTGGGACCTCGACAGCCAGGCCTCGACCGGCATGGCACCGCTGGCGCGAGAGCTGCACTACTACTTCGCCTCCTCGCTCGCCGACGCCGACGTGGCCGCCGGCTTCTCCTCGTGGGTGAGCGATCCCCGCGGCCCGCTGCAGGCCAATGCCTCCTTCGGCGAGTGCGAGACCGGGCCGCTGAACCCGGTCATCTCCAACCCCGCGCTCGATCCCGTCAACCCCGACCAGAACCCGAAGGCGCAGTACGGCACCGAGCTGGGCAACAACCTCCAGCCGGTGGCCGAGCAGATCCTCGCCCAGGGGGTGCTCGAGGGCAGGACGCTGTTCGTCTCCACCGGTGACACCGGCTCGTCGTGTCCCGCCCTGGTGCTGCCCGCGGCCGGCGCCGGCAACGGCGTGCTCAACCAGGTGGTGCCGTTCACCAACTACCCGGCGTCGAGCCAGTACGCCGTCGGTGTGGGTGGCACCGTGCTCTACACCGACGGGGCCAGCAGCGCGCAGCGTTCGCTCGAATACGCCTGGCCCTTCACCGGAGGCGGCTCGGCGCTGCTCATCCCCGCCCCGGCATGGCAGAAGGCCACCCGGAACAACTCCGTCCCGTGCCTCGTCGACTCCTCGGGCCGGCCCACCAACACCGGCCAGCCCTGCCGCGGCGTCCCCGACGTCACCGCCATCTCCGGCGACGCGGTGAGCAACGGCTACACGGTGATCGTCAACGGACGGGACTTCTCCGGCGGCGGCACCAGCCTCTCCTCGCCGCTGTGGATGGGGATGTGGGCCCGGATCCAGGCGGCCTCGACCAACCCGCGGGGCAACGGCTTCGCCGACCCCGCCCTCTACGCGATGGGCAACGACCCGGTGCGCGCGGCGCGCGACTTCCACGACATCACCGTGGGCGCCAACGGCGCCTATGCGGCGACCTCGGGCTGGGACTACGTCTCCGGCTTCGGCAGCCCCGACGTCACCAACCTGATGCGGGACATCGACGGCCGCACCCTGCCGGTGACGGCCACGCCGAACATCGGGGCGCCGCCCGCGCGCAGCTCGGTGCCGCCCTCCGAGGGCGTGGCCGCGATCACCGACCAGGTGACCGGGCTGATCGCGCAGCTGCCGACCCCGCCCGGCGCGGTGGCCCACCCCGCCGCCGTCCCGGCGCGGCCGCGGACCGCCGCCGGAGCCAGGGTGCGCCCGCCGGCGCTCGTCCCCGGGGCCGCGGCCGCGCTGCTCCTGGTGCTCGCCGCGGCGGGTGCGGTGCGGCTGCGCGCCCGGCCTCCGCGGCTGCAGCGGATCGCGGTGCGCCGGAGACGGCGGAACTAGGCGGCCGACTATGCTCCTCCCCCAGCCACCACCGCAGCTGAGGGAGAGGACCCATGGACCGCGAACTCCTGGAGCGCGAGCTCGGCGGCGTGCTCGCCGGCCGGCGCCTGCTCGACCATCCCTTCTACCGCCGCTGGGAGCGCGGTGAGCTCGAGGCGGTCGAGCTGGCCGCCTACGCCGCCCAGTACCGCCACCTCGAGGCGGCGCTGCCGCAGCTGCTGCGCCGCGTCGCCGCCGGCATGGACGGCGGCCCCGGCCGCGACGCGGTGCTGCGCACCCTCGCCGACGAGGTCGGCCCGCCCAGCCACCTGGAGCTGTTCGACGGCTTCGCGGCCGCGGTCGACGCCACGCCCACGCCGCCCACCCCGGCCACCGCCGCGCTGCTCGAGCTGCAGCGGCGGCAGGTCGCCGAGGGCCCCGCCGCCGGTCTGGCCGCGCTCCTCGCCTACGAGCTTCAGGTGCCCGAGGTGGCCGCCTCCAAGGCCGAGGGGCTGCGTGTCCACCACGGCGTGGACACCGGCGGCACCCGCTTCTGGGACCTCCATGCCGGCCTCGACGTCGAGCATGCCGCCTGGTCGCTCGACGCCCTCGCCTCGCTCGACGGCGACCCGGCGCGGGTCGTCGAGTCCACCCGCCAGGTCGCCGGCGGCTGGTGGGCGTTCCTCGACGAGCGCCTCGCGGTGACCGCCCGCGGCTGACGCCACGCCGCACGTCGGGAGGGCTGTCGCTCAGGGCCTGGCCTGGTGCGCGGGGCGGTGGCGGCGCAGCGCCTGCTGCTGATGGGCGAGCTCCTCGGTGAGGCGCTCGACCGCGGCCACCGCCTCGTCGAGGAGGCGGCGCACCGAGGGCTCGGCGTCGGCGGCGCTCGCGGTCAGCCGGTCGAGGCGGCGCAGCGCCGAGCGGGCCTCGCGCATCAGCATGTCGGTGCGGCGGATGGCGGCGAGGAGATCCGCCGGATCGGTGGGGGTCATCGCGGCTCCAGGGCCTCGCGGATCGCGGCGCCGATCTCGTCGAGGGTGGCGGAGGCGTCGTCGACGGCGCCGGCCCAGCGCAGGAAGCCGTGCACCATGCCGGCCCGGCGCCTGCAGTCGACGGGCACGCCGGCGGCGCGCAGCCGGTCCGCGTAGGCCTCGCCCTCGTCCCGCAGCGGGTCGTACTCGGCGGTGATCACCAGCGCCGGCGGCAGGCCGGCGAGGTCGGCGGCGCGCAGCGGCGAGGCGTCGGGGTGAAGGGGATCTGCGCCCGCCAGGTAGTGACCCCAGTACCAGCCCATCCCGGCGCGCGTGAGATGGTAGCCCTCGGCGTTCTCGGTGTACGAGGGAGTGTCCATGGCGCCGTCGGTGATCGGATAGACGAGCACCTGGAGGCCGAGCGGTGGGGTGCCGCCGGCGTCGCGGTCGCGGCGGGCGATGACGGTGGCGAGATTGCCGCCGGCGCTGTCGCCCGCCACCGCCAGCCGGCGGGGGTCGACGCCGACCGCGGTGGCGTGGGCGCGCGTCCACGCCAGCGCGGCGAGGCCGTCCTCGAGGGCGGCGGGGAAGGGGTGCTCGGGAGCGAGCCGGTAGTCGACGGAGATCACCGCGGCGCCGCTGCGATTGGCGAGCCCCCGGCAGATCCGGTCGTGGGTGTCGAGGTCGCCGCCCACCCAGCCGCCGCCGTGGAGGTAGAGCACCCCGCCCAGGGGCCGCCCGGCGGGAGCGCCGAGGGGACGGTGGATGCGCACCGGCACCCCGCCGGCGGGGGAGGGCGCGGCACGCACGTCGACGCTGCCCGACACCGGCTCGACGGCGCCGCCCAGGGCCATCGTGGAGGCGCGCTGGGCGGCTCGCGCCTC
>JAXDLS010000404.1:0-2836 GCA_034666485.1 Chloroflexota bacterium | reverse complement strand
CGGTCGGCCTGGTGCTCACCTACCGCGCCACCCGGGCGATCAACTTCGCCTACGGCGCCATCGGCGGGGTGGGAGCGGCGCTCGCGGTCGGGCTGCACCTGGGCCACGGCCTGCCCTGGCTGCTGGCGGTGCCGCTCGCCGTGGTGGTGGGGATCGCGGTCGGCGGAGCCGTCGAGCGGCTGGTGATCCGCCGCTTCCGGGATGCGCCCCGTCTGGTGCTCACCGTGGCCACCATCGGCCTCGCCCAGCTGCTCGGCGGCGTCGAGCTGCTCATCCCCCAGGTGCTCGGCACCAGCTCGCTGGTGGGCGGCTTCGAGACCCCGCTCAACCGCGTCCACCTCACCGTCGACCCGATCATCCTCACCGGCAACGACCTGCTCATCCTCGCCGTGGTGCCGGTGGTGCTGGCGGCGCTGAGCTGGTTCCTGCTCCGCACCGAGGCGGGGATGGCGATCCGCGGCATCGCCGAGAACGCCGACCGCGCCCGCCTCCTGGGCATCCCCGTGGGGAGGCTGTCACTGCTGGTCTGGCTGGTCGCCGGCGGCCTCGCGGCACTCACCGCCACCCTGGCAGCGCCGGGGTCGGGGCTGACCATCGACGCCGCCGCGGGCGCCACCCTGCTGCTGCCCGCGCTCGCCGCGGCCGTCGTCGCCGACCTCGAGTCGCTGCCCGCGGCCTTCGCCGTCGGCGTCGGGCTCGGCGTCGTCGACCAGGTGGTGCGCTGGAACGTCGACAGGCAGGCCACCGAGTCGGTGGTCTTCCTGGTGGTGATCATGGTGGCGCTGCTGGTCCGCCACCGCCGCACCAGCCGGGTCGACGCCGACCTCTCGAGCTGGTCGATCGCCTCCGGCGCGCGCCCGGTCGCCGCCGCGCTGCGCGCCCTCCCCGAGGTGCGCCTGGCCCGGGTGCTGACCGTGGCGGCGGTGGCCGCGGCGGCGCTGCTGCTGCCCGCGCTGGCGACACCGAGCCAGCTCGACCAGGCGAGCATCTGGCTGATCTACGGCCTGGTCGCGATCTCGCTGGTGGTGCTCACCGGCTGGGGCGGCACCGTGAGCCTGGGACAGATGGGCATCGTCGGCGTGGGCGCGGTGGTCGCCGGCAACCTCGTCAGCCGCTGGAACGTCGACCTCTTCCTCGCCCTCGGCGGCGGCGCGGTGGCGGGCGGGCTGGTGGCGCTGCTCGTGGGCCTGCCCGCGCTCCGGGTGCGCGGCCTCTTCCTCGCGGTCACCACCCTCGCCTTCGCGGTGGCGGTCGACTCCTTCTTCCTCAATCCCGCCAACTTCCGCACCCTGCTGTTCGCGGACTTCGAGCGCCCGGTGCTCTGGCATCGCTTCGACCTGCGCGGCGAGCGCCCCCTCTACCTCGTCTGCCTGGGCGTGCTGGTGCTCACCGTGCTCCTGGTGCAGGGCCTGCGCCGGGCGCGCAGCGGCCGCGCGCTGATCGCGGTGCGCGACAACCAGCGCGCCGCCGCGGCGATCGCGGTGCCCACGGTGCGCACCCGCCTGACGGGGTTCGTGGTCGCGGGGGTCATCGCCGGGGTGGCCGGTGCCCTCCACGCCACGGTGCTGCGCAGCATCGGCTTCCACACCTACGAGACGTCGCTCAGCCTGCTGGTCTTCTCCATGGCGGTGATCGGCGGTCTCGGCTCCATCGGCGGCGCGCTCGGCGGCGTGGCCCTGGTCGAGCTCTCCGGCTCCCTGTTCCCCCGGCTGCAGCTGATCATCACCGGCGTCGGCATGCTCGTCGTGCTGCTGGTGATCCCCGGAGGCCTGGCCGAGGCCGCCGAGCGCACCCGGGACCGCGTGCTCGCGCTGGTGGCGCGCCGCCGGGGCATCGACCTGACCCGCGCCGCGGACTCGTCCAGCGCCGAGCCCGACCCCGTCCGGGCGCCGGCGGTCGCCGCGACCGGGCGCGGCGCGCGACCGGCGCTGCTCCACTGCCACGGCGTCGACGCCGGCTACGGCTCGCTGCAGGTGCTCTTCGGCGCCGAGCTGGCGGTCGCCGACGGCGAGATCCTCGCCCTGCTCGGCACCAACGGGGCGGGGAAGTCGACCCTGCTCCGGGCCGTCGCCGGGCTGCTGGACGTCAGCGCGGGCCGCATCGAGTTCGACGGCGTGGCGGTGCACGGTCATGCCGAGCGGCTCGCCGGCCGGGGGTTGGCGCTCATGCCCGGCGGGCGCGGCGTCTTCCCCGGGCTCACCGTGGCCGAGAACCTGCGCCTCGCCTGCTGGCTGCTGCGCGCCGACCACACCGCCGTCGACACCGCCACGGAGCGCTGCCTCGGCCTCTTCGGGGGGCTGCGCGGCCGGCTGGGCATCCGCGCCGGCGAGCTCTCCGGCGGTGAGCAGCAGATGCTCTCGCTGGCCATGGCGCTGGCCACCGGCCCGCGGCTGCTCTGCATCGACGAGCTCTCGCTGGGGCTCGCACCCACCGTGATCGGGCAGCTGGTCGAGACGGTGCGCGACATCCACCGTGGCGGCACCACCGTGGTGGTGGTCGAGCAGTCGGTCGACGTCGCGCTGCGGCTCGCCGAGCGCGCCGTCTTCCTCGAGAAGGGCCACGTGCGCTTCAGCGGTCCCACCGCCGAGCTGACCCGCCGACCCGACCTGCTCCGCGCCGTGTTCCTCGGACGCCAGCAGGACGGCGCCCTCGCCGGCGGGGACCGCGCGACCGCCCCGGCTCGGGGGCTGCGGCTGGAGTGCAGGGGGCTCACCCGCCGCTTCGGCGGCATCGTCGCCGTCGACGGCGTCGACCTCACCGTGGAGCCCGGCGAGGTGGTGGGGCTGATCGGCCACAACGGGGCGGGCAAGACCACCCTCTTCGACCTCGTCACCGG
>JAXDLS010000403.1:0-6027 GCA_034666485.1 Chloroflexota bacterium | reverse complement strand
CGCCGATCGCGAAGGAGTAGCCGAAGTCGCCGAGGCCCCACACGTCGTTGCCGGCGTCGAGGCCACGCAGGCTGGCGGTGACCGTCACCTTCGTGCCCGGCTGCCAGTACTCCCTGGGGCGCCAGTGCACCTCGGTGGGGGCGAACCAGTGCCAGGCGCCCACGGTGGCCGGGGTGGCCTGCACGGTCACCCGCTGCAGCAGCGCCGCCTGCCGCTCCGGCGGGATCGGGCTGTTGAAGCGGAGGATCACCGGCATCCCCACGCCGACGGTGCTGCCGTCGGCGGGCTGGGGCGCCGCGGTGAGGCGGCCGGCGGTGGCCTCGGTGGTGAACCCCGAGCGTGAGATCCCGGTCAGCCCGTTCTTCCCGCGCGCGGTGGCCTCGACGAGGTACTTCGTGGCGGGGTCGAAGAGGGCGCTGGAGGTCCAGCTGGAGTGGTCGGCGGCCATCTGCCCCGAGAGCGGGGTGGGGTCGGCGACCGAGTGGAGGATCACGGTGTCGAGCTTGCCGTCGAGGCTGCTCACCCGCACCGGGGCGTCGAGCTTGACCGAGGCGTCCCCGTCGCCGGGGGAGATGGCGATGACCGGCGGCACCGCATGGGGCCCGCCGGTGCCCGGCTTGCCCTGACCCGCGGCGGACGAGCCGGAGCAGGCGCTCAGCGCGAGGGCGCTGACCAGCCCCAGCAGGGCGGCGGAGAGAGAGCGGGGACGCGTGGAGATCATGAGAGGAACCGTAGCACCCCGGGCGTTTCGGACAGCGCTGCCCGCCGCCGCGGGTGCAGTCGAAGCCAGAACGTCCCTGCCCACACAGAGGTTTCGCAATGGGTCAGTCGAGCCGCTCCAGGATCATCGCCATGCCCATGCCGCCGCCGACGCACATCGTCTCCAGCCCGATGTGCCTGTCGAGGGTGCGCAGCCCGTTGAGCAGGGTGCAGGTGATCCGCGCCCCGGTCATGCCGAAGGGGTGGCCGAGCGCGATCGAGCCGCCGAAGGGGTTGAGGCGGTCGTCGAAGGCGTCGAGCCCGATCCCGCGCGCGGAGGGGATCACCTGGGCGGCGAAGGCCTCGTTGATCTCCACCACGTCGACGTCGTCGATGCTCATCCCCGCCCGCTGGAGCGCCTGCCTCGAGGCCTCGATCGGCCCCAGCCCCATGATCTCGGGGGCGAGCGCGCTCAGCCCGGTCGAGATGATGCGGGCGAGCGGGGTGATCCCCAGCTCGCGGGCGCGGACGTCGGACATCACCACCACCGCGGCGGCGCCGTCGTTGAGCGGGCAGGCGTTGCCGGCGGTCACCCTGCCGTTCTCGCGGAACACCGGCTTGAGCGTGCCCAGCACCTCGGCGGTGGTGTTGGGCCGGGGGCCGTCGTCACGGCCCAGCTCGGAGCCGTCCGGCAGCTCCACGGGGATGATCTCGCGGTCGAAGAAGCCGTCGTTCTGCGACTGCACCGCCCGGTTCTGACTGCGCGCCGCGAACCGGTCCATCTCCTCGCGGGAGATCTCCTCCCGGTCGGCGACGTTCTCCGCGGTCTGGCCCATGGCGAGGTAGACGTCGGGGTAGCCCTCGGGATTGCCGGGCTGGAGCCGCGGGTTCTGGCACTGGGGCATGTCCGAGCTGCCGTTGCCGAACCGGCTGACGCACTCCACCCCGGCGCTGACGAAGAGGTCGCCCTCGCCCGCCCTGATGGCGTGGAAGGCCATCCGGGTGGTCTGCAGCGACGACGAGCAGTAGCGGGTGATGGTGGTCCCCGGGACGTCGAGCCCGGCGAGCAGGCTCACCGCCCGGCCCATGTTGAACCCCTGCTCGCCCCCGGGGAGGCCGCAGCCGAGCATGAGGTCGTCGACCTGGGTGCGGTCCAGCAGGGGCACCCGGTCGAGCACCCGCGAGACCACCTGGGCGGCGAGGTCGTCGGGCCGGACGTTGACCAGCGAGCCCTTGAAGGCCCGGCCGATGGGCGAGCGACCGGCGGCGACGATGACTGCTTCGGGCATGGGATGACGACCTCGGTGGTGGGGACCGGCGCGGCCTTTGACGCCGGTGTCAAGAATATGCCTCCCCGGCCCGACGGCGCCCTCCCCGTGCCCCGTATCCTGCCCGCGGCGGCGGCCGAGGGGGAGCGGGACAAGAGGAGGATGCAGCCGTGTACTTCGTCACCGGTGCCACGGGATTCATCGGGCGCCAGCTCCTGCCCCTCCTGCTCCGCCGCGAGGGCGAGATCGCGCTGCTGGTCCGGCCCGGCTCGACGGCCCGCTTCGAGGCGCTCCGCGAGCGTCTCGACCCCGGAGGCTCCCGGCTGCGGGCGGTCGCCGGCGACATCACCGAGCCCGGGCTCGGCGTCTCCGAGGCCGACCGCGAGCGGCTCCGCGGCGCCCAGGTGTTCCACCTCGCCGCCGTCTACGACCTCACCGCCGGCGACGAGGAGTCGGAGCGGGCCAACGTCGAGGGCACCCGCAACACCGTCGCCCTCGCCAACGCCGTCGCGGCCGGCTGCATCCACCACGCCAGCTCGATCGCCGTCGCCGGCCGCCACCGGGGGCGCTTCACCGAGGCGATGTTCGACGAGGGGCAGGAGCTCGACCACCCCTACTTCCGCACCAAGTACGCCGCCGAGGCGATCGTCCGCACCGAGAGCACGGTCCCCCACCGGATCTACCGGCCGGGGATGGTGATCGGCTCCTCCGAGACCGGCGAGGCCGATCGCGTCGACGGTCCCTACTACGCCTTCAAGCTGATCCAGCGGCTGCGCGAGTCCTTTCCCCAGTGGATGCCCTTCGCCGGTCCGGAGGGCGGAGAGCTGAACCTGGTCCCGGTCGACTTCGTGGCCCGGGCGATGGACCACATCGCCCACCTGCCGGGGCGCGACGGGCAGGTCTTCCACCTCGTCGACCCCGCTCCGCTCAGCCTCGGCGACACCCTCAACACCTTCTGCCGCGCCGCCCACGCCCCCGAGTTCGCGCTGCGCCTCGACCGGCGGATGGCGCGGCTGGTGCCGGGAAACGCGCTCGAGCTGATCGGCGGCCTGCCGGCGGTGCAGCGGGTGCGCCGCCAGGTGCTGGAGCGGCTGGGGATCCCCGAGGCGGCGCTCCACTACATGGACTATCCCGCCACCTTCGACGCCGGCAACGCCCAGGAGGCGCTGACCGGCACCGGCATCGCCTGCCCTCCGCTCCACACCTACGCCTGGAAGGTCTGGGACTGGTGGGAGCGCCACCTCGACCCCGAGCTGCCCACCGACGCCAACCTGCGCCGCGTCCTCCAGGACCGCGTGGTGCTGATCACCGGCGCCTCCAGCGGGATCGGGCGGGCGGTGGCGCTGCGGGTCGCCGCCGCCGGCGCCACCGTCGTGCTGGTCTCGCGCGGCGTCGAGAGGCTCGAGGAGGTGCGCGCCGAGATCGAGGCCGCGGGCGGACGGGCCTCGGTCCACCCGACCGACCTCAGCGACGTCGAGGCCTGCCGCGCGATGGTGCGCGCCGTGGTGGCCGCCCACGGCCGCGTCGACGTGCTGGTGAACAACGCCGGGCGCTCCATCCGCCGAGGGGTGCTGCAGTCGCTCGACCGCTTCCACGACTTCGAGCGGACCATGCAGCTCAACTACTTCGGGGCCATCGCCTGCATCCTCGAGGTGATCCCGGGGATGCGCGAGCGGGGTCGCGGCCACATCGTCAACATCTCCAGCATCGGCGCTCAGACCTTTCCGCCGCGCTTCGCGGCGTACGTCGCCAGCAAGGCCGCGCTCGACGCCTTCTCGCGGTGCCTCGCCCCCGAGGTGGCCGCCGACGGCGTGGCCATCACCGAGATCCACATGCCGCTGGTGCGCACCCCGATGATCGCGCCCACCTCGATCTACCGGAACTTCCCGACCATCAGCCCCGAGGAGGCCGCGGACATGGTGGTGCAGTCGATGATCAGCCGCCCGGCGGAGGTGTCGACCCGCCTGGGCAGGGCGGGCCAGGTCACCAACGCCGTCAGCCCCGGGCTCGCCCAGCTGGTGATGAGCGCCGCCTACGCGGTGCTTCCCGACAGCGCGCCCCGGCAGGACGGGGAGGGGAGGGCGGAGCCGGCGCCGGTCAGTCCCGAGGCCTGGGCGCTGGGCCGGCTGATGCGGGGGATCCACCTGTAGCCCCCGCCGGCGCCGACCTCGCCCTCGCCCTGGAGCTCGCCGACCGGGCCGACCGCATCAGCATGGCGGCCTTCCGCAGCGGGCTCGCCGTCGAGCGCAAGCCGGACGGCTCGCCGGTCACGGAGGCCGACCGCGCCGTCGAGCGCGAACTCCGCGCCGGCATCGAGGCGGCGCGTCCCGAGGACGCCCTGGTGGGGGAGGAGTACGGCATCGTGGGCGGCGGCGAGCGGCGCTGGTTCCTGGACCCGATCGACGGGACGAGGAACTTCGTGCGCGGCATTCCCGTCTTCGCCACCCTGATCGCGCTCGAGGTGGAGGGCGTCATCCAGGTCGGGGTGGTCTCCGCGCCGGCATTGGGGGCGCGCTGGTGGGCGGTCCGCGGTGGCGGCGCCCACGCCTCGGGGCGGCCGGTCCGCGTCTCCGCCGTGGCCTCGATCGAGGAGGCCCAGGTCGCCTACGACAGCGTCCCCGGCTTCGCCGTCCGCGGCCTCGAGGAGCGCTTCCTGGGGCTGGCGCGGCGCTGCGCGCGCAGCCGCGGCTTCGGGGACTTCTGGTCGCACGTGCTCGTCGCCGAGGGCTGCGTCGACATCGCCGTGGAACCCGAGGTCTCTCCCTGGGACCTGGCCCCGCTGCTGCTGATCGTCGAGGAGGCGGGAGGTCGCTTCACCGACCTGGAGGGCCGGCCCCGCATCGACGGCGGCAGCGCCGTGGCCAGCAACGGACTGCTCCACGACCAGGTGCTGGAGGCCCTCCGGAAGCCCTGCTGACTGTCCTACCCTGGCGCCCCACGTCTGTCCCACGCCCACCAGAACGAGGTTCCGATCACATGCATGAGAAGCTCGATATCCTCGCCGAGAGGGGATTCGTCGTGCTGCGTGACTACAACGGTCCGCCGGTGCCGGAGAGCGAGTACCTGGACCTCGACTACATGGACTGGAAGAGCGGCGGCGACACCAACTTCGCGCCCATCGCGTCGGCGCTCGGCGAGATGGAGTGCGGCGGCTTCTGGGATCACGGCAAGCCGGACAAGGACGGGGTGTGGACGAAGAACCGCTCCATCTGCCCGACCCTGGTCGACTACGTCGAGAGCGTCGGTGCGCGCTTCGGACGCGTGCGCGTCATCAAGCTCAATCCGTACGAGTCCGAGCAGGCGGCGCTGCGCCAGCTGCACCTCGACGACAACAACCGCCTGAACCCCGACGGTGAGGGATGGGTGGTGCGCTCCTGGCTGGAGCTGAGCGACTGCCCGAGCTCGTGCTTCGTGCTGCGCGAGGACCGCGAGGATCCGGCCACCGAGTCGCGGATCCGGTTGCACCGGGGGATGCAGCTGCTCATCGACACCCAGCGCCTGTATCACGTCGTGTGGCATCCCGGACCGGAGCCGCGCTATGCGCTGATCACGTCGTGGGAGAGCGGTGACGCGCTGCGTCGCTGGGTGGAGAGCCGCATGCCCGAGCGCGTCGCCTGACGCGGTCCGCGCATGCCGACTCGCGTTGTCCTGGAACGGATCACCGCAGGGTGTTGACGGGAGCGGTCCCGTGGTTCATCCTAGGAACACGAGACGGGCAATTGTCGGAGGGATCGCCACCATGATGCGAACCATCTGGCAGCGCCTGAGGCGCGGCCGGGCCGAGACCTAGAGCCCCGACCACCAGTCTGCGCCGCAGGGTTGCAGACGCGAGTGAAGGGTTCCTTCGCGGATGGTCTGGGGCAAGCGACCGACATCACGGTACTCAGACCGATTCCCGGCTCATGAGAGTCGGGCCGAAAGGTTTCTTTCGAAGAACGAGGGCCGGCCAAGTGCCGGCCCTTTTCTTTTCACCCACCGGCTGTCAGAACCCCTCCGTCGCCGCGCGGGTGACCAGCCGTCGCACCCAGGCCGACACCATGAGTGCGCGCAGCGACATGGC
>JAXDLS010000402.1:0-11479 GCA_034666485.1 Chloroflexota bacterium | reverse complement strand
GTAGTTCTCCTGCAGCCGCCGCGGCACCCGGACCGCCCAGGAGCGGTCGCGAAAGTGGCGCCGGATCTCGCCCATGATGGTCGGCGTCGCAAAGCTGCTGAACTCGTTCTCGCGATCGGGGTCGAAGCGTTCGATCGCCTGGATGAGGCCGACGAAGCCGACCTGCACGATGTCCTCGAGCGGCTCACCGCGACCGGCGAAGCGGCGGGCGATGAACTGCACCAGCTCGGCGTTCAGCTCGACGAGGCGTTCGCGAACCGAGGGCTCCCGGCCGGTGGCGTACACCCCGAGGAGGCGGCGGACCTCGTCACGCGCGGTGCTGCGGGCCCGTGTGGGGAGTGGGCACGGGGCCCTCGGTGCCTCGACCTGCGCCTGGATCACGGAGACTGCGGCGTCATCGCTTCCGTCCCTCCCTGGGTGCGGCCTTCGTGAACCGCGAGGCAGCGCTGACACCGGCTGGAATGGTCCCCGGCGGCGCGGCAGCGGTCCTTCCTCTCAGTCACCGCAGAGGCCTCCCGGTGAATCCTCAGGGGCGCACGCCGGTCGCCGGCTCGCGGGCAAAATCGTAGCGCTGCGATATCATGAAAAGCAAGTCTTACAAGGTTGTTTAAGTATTACTTAATCGCCACATAGTTCCCGCTCAGTCGTGGACGTTGGATGTTGCATGTCGCCAGCCTTGCACAGCGGCGGCCACCACCTCCGCGGCCGTGGAGGTGCTCGTCGGGGCTGCTCTCGTCGCCCCGGCGTGCGTCCACGCCGTGGGACCGTCGACGAGCCTCAGCTCCACCTCGCGGAAACCGGTCGGTGGGACGCTCGCCGTCGAGAACGGTGACGTCGTCGTCGCTTCACCTCTCGCTCGCGATGCGCTGCCATGCGCGTCCCCCTCGAGCAACGTCGGACAGATGGATGGCACTCTGAGCCCCAGCGACGCTATCCGATGCTGGCCACGCTCACCCACCGGCGCTTCTCCAGTCCCGACTGGATCTACGAGCGCAAGCTCGACGGGGAGCGCTGCCTCGCCTTCCGCCGCGGCGGCGAGGTGCGTCTGCTGTCACGCAACCGCCGGAGGTTGGACTGCACCTATCCCGAGCTGGTCGACGCGCTCAAGGTGCAGCGCGACCACGACGTCGTCGTCGACGGCGAGGTCGTCGCCTTCGAACGCGGGCAGATGAGCTTCTCGCGACTGCAGCGCCGCATGGGCAGCAGCGATCCGGAGCTGGCGCGCCGCAGCGGCATCGCGGTGTCGTACTACATCTTCGACATCCTCCACCTCGACGGCAACCGCGTCACCGCCCTGCCGGTCCGAGCGCGAAAGTCGCTGCTGGCGCGGGCGGTGACCTTCCGGACGCCGCTGCGCCTGACCACGCATCGCAACACCGAGGGTGAGGCCTTCTTCCGCGACGCCTGTCGCCGCGGCTGGGAGGAGGATCTCCGCGTCGAGGGGGATCGGCTGCAGGCCCTCGTAGGTCACCAGCGGATACGCGGGCACCTCCACGGCGTGGACGGCGAGGACCTCGGCGTCCAGGCTGTGGGCGAGAGCCGCGCACCAGTGACAGGCGTGCGCCGAGCCGTCGGAGCCGTCGAGCCCGAGCACGATCCGGTGCGGCGGTCTGGGCGTCCTCACGTCGGCACCGGCGCCCGCCGGGCGCGCACCGCCCCGACGACCGCAGCGAGGTCGCGATCGGTGCCCACCGGTCCGACCGCCTCGGCGAGCATCCGCTCCGGCGTCCGGAACCAGACGGTCAGCTCGTACCCGCGGTGAACCTGGTTCACACCGAGAGGTCCGCTCGGGACACGCGGTCCAGCCGCTGGAACTGCTCGTCGGAGAGGGTGATCAGCGCCGCGGCCACGTTCTCCTCGAGGTGCGTCACCTTCGACGTGCCGGGGATGGGGAGCATCACCGGGGAATGGCGCGATGCCCGCTGGTCCTCTGGGCTGCTGGGTGGTTGATCGCGTCCCACCGCCGGGACGGGCTCCGGGTCAACGGCAGTGCTCGGTCTGGGAATCGAAACCCTCAGGCGGGGGAGCGTGATCGATGGCTCGGCGTCACCGAGCCTCGTGGACGCCGAGGCGGGGAGCTGCGACCCCGCGGAGATCAGC
Organism: Chloroflexota bacterium; assembly: GCA_034666485.1. GTDB lineage: Bacteria > Chloroflexota > Dormibacteria > Aeolococcales > Aeolococcaceae > CF-96. The sequence continues at coordinate 9,379 of JAXDLS010000402.1, read as the reverse complement.
AGGATCCTGCGGCCCTGGACCACACCGCGATCGAGCTGCTGCGGGCGCGACGTCTCGATGACGTACAGTGCGTGCCGGCGCCCGGCCTCCACCACCGTCAGCGTCATCGGACACCTCCATGTCTTTCCCGCACGTTCTCCTCCGCGGTCCAGGTCCTGTTTGACCGGCGCGGGAACGCGGGTAGCGGGCTTGTCACCGATGGGGCGGCCGCCGCACTCATCGGCGGTTCCGCACCACGCGCCGACGGCAACGCGACACGTACAGAGGAGGAGAACGATGGACCCCTGGGTGATGCTCATCACCGACACGACCCGCTACTGGTGGCTGCACCTCGTTCGCGGGGTGGCGGCGATCGTCATCGCGCTCATCGCCATCGCGTACCCGGCGATCACCATCTTCTTCCTGGCGGTTCTGGTGGCGATCTGGGCGCTGATCATCGGCCTCGCCGAGATCACTCAGGCCTGGCGGCTGTGGAGCATCCGTCGCAGGCTGCGTGACGGCACCAAGGCGACCCACGAGGGCGGCTACGCGGTTTGGCCGCCGGTCGGTCGCGGGTAACCGGATGGCAGTGAACTGAATGCAGACTGCTGAACGGAGAAGGAGGTGCGTCATGGGGCTGATCCGTTGGAAACCAGGGACGGAGCTGATGAATCTCCACTCGGAGATGGACCGGCTCTTCGAGGAGCTGGCCGGTGACATGGGGATGGCGCGCTGGACGAACCGCGCCTCGGTGCCCGGCTTCAACCCCGACGAGGTCTCGGTGACGGTGGACCAGGGCATCCTGACCATCGACGCGCAGCACCGGGAGGAGAAGGAGAAGAAGGAGAAGAACTGCGTCCGCCAGGAGCGGTTCAGCGGTCGTCTGTACCGCCAGATCGCGCTCGGTCAGGACGTGACGGGCGACGAGGCGAACGCGACCTTCGCGAACGGCGTGCTCACCGTGACGGTCCCGCTCGCAGCGCGGTCCGAGCCCCGGAAGATCCCCGTCCAGGCGGCCAAGACCTGACAGACGGTCTCGAGGCGGCGGCTCCCTGTTGGACCACCGCCTCGAGGGACCGGCGAACCAGGGAGACCGAGAAGATGCCGAAGCAGCTCGTCAACCGGACGACGAAGGCGCTCTGGGAGTCGCTCGACGAGCGCGAGACCCGGATCGAGCAGATGCGGAGCGCCCGTGTGGGAAGGGGTCGGGGCCACGAGGCCGAGCCCCGCGCGCTGGACGAGGCCTCCACGGGCGCGTGCCTGATCACGCGCGATGAGCTTCGGCAGCTGATCCGCGTCTACGACGCACCGGTGGTGAGCCTCTACCTGGAGATCCCTGCCAAGCACCCGAAGGCGCCGCGGATCGAGCTCACCGTCTTCCACTCCTTGCGGCGCCAGGTGCTCGAGGAGCGGCGCGACTTCGTGGAGAGCCTCGACCACGACGCCAAGGTCACCCTGAGGAACGACCTCGCGAAGATCGAGGCCTTCCTCGGCGAGTCCATTCCCCAGGACTGCACGTCGCTGGTGATCCTCACGTCGGGTGAACACCTGAACCGCGTGATCCCCCTTCCGGTGCGGGTGCGCGACCGGCTGGCCATCGACCCCGATCCCCTCACCGAGCCCCTGGAGGTCATCCTCGAGGAGCAGCGCAGGGTGCTCGTCGTCCACGTGACCCGGGAGGACGCTCGCTTCTGGACCCACTGCCTTGGCCGCGAGCAGGAGGTCGGGCACCTCCGGGGCTTCGTCCCCGACGTGACCGTGGACAGGTCGCGGCCCGCGAAGGTGCAGCGGCACCGCCTGACCCACCTGCACTGGCACCTGCGCTCGGTGGTGCAGGCGACCTCCCGGCTCCTGGACGAGCAGCACTGCGAAGCCGTCGTGCTGGCGGGCGAGAGGACCGTCCTCAGCAAGCTCGAGGAGCTCCTCCCCGACCGCCTCCGCCAGCGGGTCGCCGGACGCTTCCACACCACCGACCGCACGCGCCACGAGTTCGAGGAGGAGGTGGAGGCGATCCTCGCCCGGCAGCGTGCCGACCAGGAGGCGGAGGCGCTCGGCCGGCTCGCCGAGTTGCGCGCCCGGGGACTGGTGGTGAGCGGGCTGCGCGACGTCGTCGGCACCGTGAACTGCTTTCTCGTGCGCCGGCTGTACGTGAGCGACCGGCTCGACGGTCCCGGATACGTGTGCCGCGAGCACCACTTCCTCTCGCTCGAGGGTGGGCGGTGTGTCTTCTGCGACCGCGAGCTGCTGCCGGTCCAGAGCATCGTCGACGAGCTGATCGAGGTCGGCCGGCTCCACGGGGTCGAGACCATGGTGGTGGAGAGGCGGATCGACCTCCTCGACTCCTACCACGGGATCGCCGCGGTCACCTACCCGACCGAGGGCAGCGCCGACGGCGGCGGCTGACGACCCCGCGGGCGCCCGAGCCCGAGCACTCATTGTCGCCGAGCGCCTGAAGGCGGAGTATCCGGCGACGGCCGCCCTCGTCCATCGCTCGCCCTTCGAGCTGCTGGTCGCCACCATCCTGAGCGCCCGGACCACCGACGAGCGGGTGAACCAGGTCACCCCCGTGCTCTTCGCCCGCTACCCCACGGCCCACGACCTCGCCGGCGCCTCGCTCGCCGACGTCGAGGAGATCATCCGCCCCACGGGTTTCTTCCGATCCAAGGCGCGCGCCCTGGTCGACATGTCCCAGGATCTGGTCGCGCGCCACGGAGGTGAGGTGCCGCCCCGCATGGAGGACCTGGTGCGGCTCCGCGGCGTCGGGCGCAAGACCGCCAACGTCGTCCTCGGCGTCGCCTTCGGCATCCCGGCGTTCATCGTCGACACCCACGTGGCGCGTGTCGCCAGGCGCCTGGGGCTCACCTGCTCGCGCGACTCGGCGCGCATCGAGGCCGACGTCTGCGCTCTGGTGCCACCCAGCGAGTGGACAGGGCTCAGCCTGCGCCTCATCCTTCACGGCCGCCGCGTCTGCACCGCCCGGGACCCACAGCACCAGTGCTGCCTGCTCCGCGACATCTGCCCCTCTGCGGACCTTGCGGCAGCGTCGTGAGCGCCTCCGGCCGCGGTGCGTGGCACGGTCCGGGTTTTCGTCGGGCGCAACAGGGGTAGAGGGCGTGCATGCCGTCCGAGGAGATCCTCAGCGCTGGCGCCGCGATCGCCCGCGCCGCTGAGTACGCGCTCCGGTCCGCTCCCGACATCCCCGATGGGCTGACCGTCGAGGTGGCGGACGGCCACGTCACCCTCCGCGGCGAGGTCGCGTGGGAGTACGAGCGCGAGGCGGCGGAGCGGGCGGTGCGCGCCGCCGCCGGGGTGGGTGCGATCACCAACCTGATCAGGCTCCGGCCCGCTCCGCCGGCCGCACTGCTGCCGCCCCACCACCGGCTGCGCACCTGCGAGGACGGTTGGGTGGCGCGCGAGGACGTCCTCGTCGAGTGCGAGCGCTACTTCGAGGGACTGATGCTGCAGGTGCGCGAGGCCCCCACCGCGCAGCTGCGCGAGCTCGCCGCGACGCTCGCCCGCGATCTGGTGCTCGAGCGTTGGGACCCGGTCCAGGACCGCTGGGTGCCCGACCGCGACCCGGTCATCGAGCGCCTGAAGGAGGAGCAGGGCCTGAGCGGCTGAGCGCGCGGAGCTCACCGGGGACGCAATCGGTGATCCACATCCCCGGTGATGAGCGCACCTCAGACGGTGGCCGGCACGCCCTGCTCCTGGAGAATGGTGAGCAGGTCCTCGGCATGCTCCTCCTCGACCGCGAGGATGCCCTTGAGCATCTCCGTCGTGGTGGGGTCCTTGTCGCCGAGCCAGCGGATGATCTCCTGGTAGGTGGCCACGGCGACGCGCTCGGCGACCAGATCCTCCTTCACCATGTCGAGCAGGCCCCGGCCCTCGACGTACTCGGAGTGGGCGCGCGTGCTCAGCCCCTCGGGGTTGAAGTTCGGCTCGCCGCGCAGCTGGGTGATGCGAGACGCCACCTGATCGACGTGCATCATCTCCTCGTTGGCGTGCTGCAGGAACTCCTGGGCGACGGAGGTGGCGTTCGGCCCGCTCGCCGTGTAGTAGTGGCGCTTGTAGCGGAGCACGCAGACCAGCTCGGTCGCCAGCACCTCGTTGAGCACCGCGATGACGCGCTCGCGGTCGGCTCCGTAGGCGTCGGTGATCGCGCCATCCTCGATGTGCTGACGGGCGCGCTGGCGCCGGGTCTGGACATCGGTGAGAAAGTCCGTCATCACTGGTCTCCTCGCTGGAGGTACTGGTGGATGAGGGCGATGGCGGTGGCTCCCTCGCCGACCGCGGATGCGACCCTCTTCATCGACCGGTTGCGAACGTCGCCGGCGGCGAACACCCCGGGCACGCTGGTCTCGAGCAGGTAGGGCTCGCGTCCCGATCCGTTGCCGTCGGAGACGCTTCGGCGGCCCAGGTCGGGCCCGGTCAGCAGGTAGCCGCGCTGCTCGCGCTCGAGGGTGTGCGCCAGCCAGTCGGTGCAGGGCACGGCACCGATGAAGACGTACATGGAGGACACCGCGAGGGTCTCGCGGTCGCCGTCGTCGAGCCGCCGGACCGCGACCACGTGGTCGTCGACCGCGTCGGCGTCCATCGCACGGATCGCCGCCTCGGTCTCTGAGTACGGGGTCAGCAGCACCGTCCGGGTGCCCCGCAGCAGGTCGCGGATCCGGGCGAGGAGGTCGAGCCCGGACATCGTCGCCAGGCCCTGATCGGCGATCACCAGCGCCACCGGCTGACCGGCCCCTGCGAGCGCGCGCAGCGTCGCCATCGCCCGCTCACCGCCCGGCGCCCTCAGGATGCGGAAGCGGGTCCGGTAGCGACGGCGCAGGTCTCGGGTCAGGGTCCGCAGGATCTCGGCGTCGTCGCCGACCGCGAGCAGGATGGGGCGTCGCTCGGGCACCGGCCGCTCACCACGCCGCGCGGATCGGGACCGGAGTCTGGACGAGCCCCTGGATGCAGGGTGCGCTGATCACGCCGGCAATCTCCTCGTGGTTCGGTCAACTCCTCCGTCCACCCTACCCGCGGGGGGAACCCCCGAACCCACGCGTGGGCGGCCGGCGGGAAGAGCAGGCTGTGTCGTTGTGAACCCGGTTCCCGGTGCGCGCGGTCGATGCTGCGCCCCGAGGCCCGGACCCGCGCCGGCAGGCCTCTCCGCGTGGCCGGCGGCGGACGATGGTGCTCGCCGGCTCGTGACCGGTCGCGCCGAGGCGAACCCCAGCAGCCGGAACCCTGCGTCGTCCGTGGTGCACGCCCTCTCCGAGGCGCTCCGCATGGCGGCCGCCGGATAGACGCAGCTCGCGGTCATCAGAGCGCTGACGTGCCCGAACGGATCGAGGCCGACCGTCCGGAGGCCGGAGAAGGGCAGAAACCCCTGCTACGACGCCAATATTGGACCCCCGGAGCCGACGGGGAGGTTCGAACTCCCGGCCTGCCGCTTACAAGGAGACGATCCATAGGGTTTCATATGTCGTAAGGGATTTCGCCGTGCCGCCCGTCCCTGGGGCGTTTCCTGCCAGTTCTGCGACCGGGGGGCAAGCAGGGCGTAGCGGGGCGCGACGGCACCTGTCAGCCGGAGTGGTCGCCCGAAGTCGAGCTCCGACACCCAGCTCGACTGACCACGGTGGTCCGAGAGCCAGGGGTCCGCGAGGGCCCTCGACGCTCGATGACCCAGGCACTTGGAGCCTTCGCCGCTAGCCAGGACACACGCGCAAACCAATCACCAGGGAACGACCACTGATCCACGGTCAGCTTTCAGGTCGCCGACAGCGGGAACACCGCCGCGGCTGGCGAATCCGCCGGCGCGGCTCGCCACTGGAACTCCGCCACCCGGCGTGGAACTGCCAGGCCGATCGTCTGCAAGGCACGGTCCCCTGGTCAGCAGGACAGATTGCCGGGGCCGACGTCGGTGCCGAGGATGCGGACGAACTGCTGGTAGCGGTTGATGCGGTCCTGGCGCTCGCCCGGGTTCTTGCCGTTGCACTCCAGGTCGCCGTTGATGCTGCGGATCGTCTCGCCGAACCCCCTGCTGTTGACCATCGCGTCGTGCGGGGTCATCGTGCCGGCGCCCCTCTGGCTGTTCCAGAACCACAGGCCGGTCTTCCATGAGACGGGGGCGTCCCGCTCCACCAGGTACGGGTTGTGCAGCAGGTCGATGTGCAGGCCGTCGCCGGCCGCCTTGTAGTTGTAGTTCCAGCTCAACTGGAGCGGCCCACGTCCGTAGTAGGCACTCTGGCCGGCCGGGCAGCCGTATGGCTGGCTCCGGTCGCAGTAGTGGCTGTAGTTCGCGGTGTTCTGCTCGACGACGTACCTCAGACCGCCGGTCTCGTGGCCGACGTTGGCGAGGAAGGCCGCGGCCTCACGCTTGCGGACCGCGTCGCTGCCGGTGGCGGCGAAGGCCGGGTAGGCGCCGAGTGCGTTGATCAGACCTTGGTACGTGTAGAAGGAGTTCCGGCTCGGGAACATTTGGTTGAACTGGGACTGGCTGACCACGAACGTACCCGCGGCAGTCGTGGGCGCCGCCGTGCCGGTCAGGGCCAGCGCGCTCGTGACGGCGGCCGAGGTCAAGGCAGCCATCACCCGGAAGACGGACATCTCCACTCCTCCGACGACGAACGAACAACTCTGTTGCCTCGAACGAAGCACATCGAACGAGGAATATCCTCGATATCAGAAACGGTACACTCGCCAGGCGATTTGCGACACCCCTGCTAGCCTCAATCTTTCAATAGGGACGGCAGGGCAGCAGGCACGGGTGTCCTTCATCGGTTTGGTAAACGCGACCCGAATGATGCGAACATCCGTGCCTGTTCCACCACCTAGTCATCCGGAGTCGATCGACTCAGTCGGACACCCTTTTGGCGCAGCCTCTTAGGAGTGGCCGGTGTCGCGCACGGCCGCGTCTATGACCTGCAGGAGGCTCACGCAGCTGAGGGGTCACGGTGAGAGTCGCGATGGACCCGAGCGTGTACGGGGACCCGTCGAGATACACAACCTCGTCGCCTGCCTCCTGAGCAATGATGACCCCGGCGCCGACGTCCCATGCCCGGTTCGACAGGGTGACGTTGATGTCGGTCTTACCGCTTGCGACGCCGTGGGGCGGCCGGGACATCCGGGTGGCGGTGGAGCTGCTCGAGCTGGAGCCGGGTGAGGGCCGGTGGGGTGGGCGGGACTACACGGGCACGCTGCAGGAGTACACGGCGCGCGGAGACCACGAGGCGGTCCGGCCGGCGCTGGCCCTGGCTCTGGCGGTCGGCGAGACCCGTGGCGCAGCCGCTACGGCGGTGGGCACGCGGCGGGACGGCTCACCACCCATGCGGCCTATCTGGTCGCCCGCGGGTACGAGGTGGGGCCGGAGGAGACCGCGCTCATGACCACCCCCTCGGACGACGGAGCCGCCGCTGGCGCTGGCGAGAACCTCGACGAGGACGGCCAGGAGGACGACGTCGCACGATGCCGCGTCTGCGGGAGGACGAGGACAACGGCATCAGCCTGTGGTCAGGTCAAACGGCTTCCAGCCACCGCAGCCGCAGGAGATCTCAGCAGCGATTCGAAGAAGAGGAAGGCGCCGCCCGGGCCCGGCTTGGCCGAGGTCACGTGGCCATCGTCGCAGAACGCCGCTCCCGCTGAACATGGCCGCGGGGGCGGACGAAGCCGATACCCGTTGGGTGCGTTGTCCATTGCAGGCTGAGATCGGCTCAGGACCGTGTGGCGCGGCCGACGGCGCCAAGGGCGGTCTCCTGTAAGCTGCCCAAAGAACCTCGTACATGCAAGAGAAGTCAAATGATGCTGATCAGTCGTCGTCAGTTCTGTGTCCTGGGCGCGGGCGTCACAGCAACCGCGTTTTTGGGGGCCCCGACAGCCCAGGCGACCACCAGTACCCGCAAGCCCGCAGTACGCAATGTCGTACTTGTACACGGTGCCTACGCGGATGGCTCTTCCTGGGCGAAGGTCATCCCGCTATTGCAGGCGGTGGGAATGAACATCATCGCGGTGCAGAACCCACTCACGTCTCTCGCCGACGATGCCGCCGCCACGAACTTCGCACTGGGTCGGCAGGAAGGGCCCACGATCCTGGTTGCACACTCCTATGGAGGGACCGTCATCTCCCAGGTCGGGCTCGCCTCGAAGGTCGCTGGGCTCGTCTATGTCGCCGCGCGCGCCCCAGACGCCGGCGAAGACTTCGCCGCACTCTCCGCGAAGTTCCCCACCCCTCCGGTCAACTCTGGGATCATCACCTCGGGCGGCTTCAGGTTTCTGAGCCAGCCGGCGTTCCTCCGGGACTTCGCCAACGGCGTTTCCAGGGAGGAGGCCCTCGCGCTCTACGCGGCCCAAGGGCTGCTCTCGACCGCTCCGCCCACCACGAGCGTCGCCGCATGGCATCAGAAGCCGTCGTGGTACGCGGTGTCTAAGAACGACCGCACCATCAATCCCGGGCTCGAGCGCTTCATGGCCCAGCGAATGAACGCCACGACCATCGAGGTCGACGCAGGCCACCTGTCGCTCGTAACGCATCCGGAGGTGATCGCCAAGCTCATTCTGCAAGCCGCGGCCAACACCTGACACTCAGTCAGTGCCGCGCACGGTGTCCTCGGCCAGCCGGGCGACCGCGAATAGGTCGGTGAACATGGTTCACGCCTCGGCCTGGTGTGCACTCGAATACGGTTGAGGGCTTCAGACGGTCATCCCGGAGCCGGCGGATGATGCCCGACCGAAGCCGGATCGTCCGCCTGAACTGACCGCTCGGCCGGATGGAAGCCGCAGGGTGAGGGGAAGGTCCGCGAGGTGATCGCCGGCGGAGTGAGCTCGCCGAAGGTGGTCGCGTTCGGGCTCCTCGGACTCTTCAGCCTCGTCGTCCTCATCGTCCTCGTGCGCGTCGACTGGATCAGCGTCATCGACCGGGTCCGAGCGTGGGACGCGCGCCGCAGGGGGAGGGCCGGCGCCCCCGTCGATCCGCGAGCAGATCCAGGCGCGCTCCTGCCCAACGGCACCTCCTGTCGCAACGGCCGCGGTGGCCCGGCGGCCGCGCTGGCGCACCGTCCCGTAGTACGCTGAACATATGTTCGTCTCGTCGTTGCTCAGCGCGGAAAATCTGCGAATCGGAAACCAGTCGGGGGATTGTGAGGCCCTGGTCGGTCTGGTGTGTTCGCGGCGGAAGCCGGTCGCGTTTCTTGACGGCCGGAGCAAGCGGGCCCTGGCGACGCTCGAGAAGCGTGCGCGGGAGGCAGGCCTGGCGACCAGGCTCAGCAGTTAGGGCCAGCCGCCGAATAATATTGACAAGTCGTGGGTGCGTGAACTAACGTTCGGTTCATGGAATCCGAGGCGGCGGTTGCAGCAAGGTTCGAAGCCCTCGCGCCATATCTGGATGAACGCCAACGTCGGCTGTGGGTGGGTGCGGAAG
>JAXDLS010000401.1:0-3400 GCA_034666485.1 Chloroflexota bacterium | reverse complement strand
CGGGGTGCTCCGCGAGCAGCAGGCCGCCGGCGAGGTGACCTACTGCACGCTGATGCAGCTGGGGGCGATGCCCTTCGTGCTGCGCTCGGTGGAGGAGCGGGTGAACCAGCTCAACCGCTGGGGCCTGGTGCTCGGCAGCCTGGTCCGCGAGCACTCGCCGCTCTCGCGCATCCAGCTCCTCCACCGCACCGCGCCGGGGGCCGCCCGCGACAACCGCAGCTGGTTCGCGCGCCACGCCGACCCGGGGTCGCCGTTCTTCGACGAGGCGCTGGCGGAGCAGATCGACCGCCGGCCGCCGACCGAGCACGAGAACTTCGTGGTCGTCCAGGTCTCGCTCACCCGCATCGGGCGGCGCCAGGCGGCGCGCCGCGGCGGGGGCGACGTCGACCTCGGCGCCATGAGCATCCTCGCCGCCGAGGTCGAGCGGCTGAAGGCCGAGCTCCACGAGATCCTCCCCGGGGCGGCGGTGCTCAGTCCCGGCGGCGTCGCCGCGGTGGTGCGCAACGCCTACGATCCCGAGGCGCGGCGCTTCCAGGACGGTCACGAGGTCAGCTGGGACTCGGTCAGCCCCTCCTACGAGCACGAGACCGCGACCCACTACGAGGCGCAGCAGTACTGCCACGTCACCTTCGCGGTGCGCCACTTCCCCCGCCTGCCGGTCGACTGCGGCTTCCAGATCCCCCTCATCCTCGAGGCCCGGGCGGCGCACTGCTACAGCATCGTGCTCCAGCCCGTGCCCCCCAGCCGGGCGCTCCGCGCCGCCGAGTCGGCGCGCACCGCCGACCTCGGCGACGCCCAGATGCGGGCGGCGCGCGGCTTCATCGAGACCGCCACCCGGCGCAACCAGCGGATGGGCATCGAGCGCCGGGAGCAGGAGCTCGCCGAGGGCCACCGCGAGTTCGTCTACGCCGGCTACATCACCGTCTCCGCCGACGGGGCCGAGGCGCTCGAGGCGGCCATCGCCGACGTCGAGGACTGCGCCCTGCGCTCCCACCTCGACCTCCAGCGGCTGGTGGGCGAGCAGGGCCCCGCCTTCACCTTCACCCTGCCCCTCTGCCGGGGCCTCTGATGGACCCGCTCTCCACCCGGGTGCCACCGCCGCGGCGGGTCGCGCACCGCGCCACCACCGCGAGCCTGCAGGCGCTGCTCCCCTTCATCGCGGAGTCGAGCCTGGGCTCGGCCGGGGTCTACATCGGCACCGACGCCTTCAGCCGCTCGCCCTTCTACTACGACCCCATCCGCATGTACCTCGACGGGGTCATCGGCGACCCCAACATCCTGGTCATCGGCCGGCTGGGCTTCGGCAAGTCGGCGCTCATGAAGGCGCTCTCGCGGCGGCTCAACGTCGTCGGCTACTCGACCATCTACCTCGACCCCAAGGGCGAGACCACGCCGCTGGCGCGCGCCTTCGGGGTCGAGCCGCTGCGGCTCGCCGCGGGGGGCGCGCTGCGCCTCAACCCGCTCGACGAGAAGCTGGCCTCGGCCACGGGCCTCGACCCCACCCGGGAGCGCGAGCTGCTGATGCGCGCGGTGCTCCCGGTGATGCTGGAGCGACCGCTCAAGCCCGCCGAGCTGCGCATCGTCAGCGAGGTGGTGCGCGAGGTCGTCGACCGCTGCCCGCAGCCGACCCTGCGCGACGTCCACGCCGGACTCGCCGCCCGCGGCGCGGTCACCTGCGACCCGGCCGACGCGCTCTGGGACTACATCCACGGGCCGGCGGGTGCCCTGTTCGACGCGCCCACCTCGGCGGGCGTCGACCTCAACGCCCCGCTGCTGGCCCTCAACCTGCGGCGGCTGACCCAGACCCTGACCGCCGAGAAGCAGCGGCTGGTCACCCTCGCGCTGGCGGCGGCCTGGCTCTTCGCGATCGTCTCGCGGCGCCGCGGCTACAAGCTCTTCGTCGCGGACGAGGCCTGGTTCATGCTCCGCCACCGGGCCGCGGCCGAGTGGTTCCAGGCGCAGTGGAAGCTGTGCCGGGCGACCTCGACGGCCAACGTCGCCGTGCTCCACCGCCTCAGCGACCTCGAGGCCGCCGACGGCACCATGGCCAGCGTCCGCGGGCTGCTCTCCGACTGCGCCACCAAGGTGATCTTCAACCAGGAGCCGGGCGAGATCCCCCTGCTCCAGAAGCACCTGGGGCTCAGCTCCACCGAGGTCGAGTACGTCCGCAGCCTGGGCCGCGCCTGGGCGCTGTGGCGGGTCGGCGAGCGCTCCTTCGTCGTCAAGCTCGACGTGCAGCCGGCGGAGTGGGCGATCGTCGACACCGACGGGGCGATGCGCGGCGAGGTCCTCGACGGGCCGGAGGACTGATGCGGCGGCGCAGGAAGAACGGCGTCCGCCGGGCGGTGATGCTGCTGATGCTGATCTCCGGCATCGGGGTGACCGGGATCGCCCTGATGGCCGCCTACGACGATGCCCACAGCACCGCCGTCGGGGCCGACGTCAGCGGCGGCCCGCCCCACAACCCGCTGCCCCCGCCGCTGATGCTCGCCCACTTCCAGCGTGCCGCCGCGGCCCATCACGTCCCCCTCAGCCTGCTGCTCGCCGTCGGCGCCACCGAGAGCGGCTACAACGCCGGCGCCCGCAGCTCGGCGGGGGCGCTCGGGGTGATGCAGATGCTGCCCGCCACCTTCGCCGCCTACGCCCCCGCGGGCACCGGGGCGGCGGACATCTGGAACCCCGCGGTCGAGATCGACGCCGCCGCGGCCATGCTCGCCGCCGACGGGGTCGGTGCCGGCGACATCCCCCGGGCGCTGCTCGCCTACAACCACGACCCCGCCTACGTCGCCCAGGTGCAGGCCCGGCAGGCCGCCTACCAGGACTGGCTCGACTACGGGCAGCCCGGAGCCGACGCGGCCCTGCCCTGGCCGGTGATCGCCGGCATCACCCAGCCGTTCGGCTGCACCGGCGTCGGCCTCGAGCCCTCCCGCGGCGGCTGTGCCCACTTCCACACCGGCGTCGACCTCGGCGTCCCCAGCGGCACCCCCGTCGGCGCCGCCTGCCCCGGCACGGTCACCCGGGCGGTCGACGGCGCCACCGGTTTCGGCATCCACGTGGTGATCTCCTGCGACCTGCCGGGGGTCGACTACAGCATCCTCTACGGGCACCTCTCCAACCGTGTGGTCGAGCTCGGCGACCGGGTGGCGCTGGGACAGGTCATCGGCTACTCGGGCTCCACCGGCAACTCCTCCGGCCCCCACCTCCACTTCGAGGTCGACACCCCCAACGGCCCCGCGGATCCCATGGAATACTTGTCGCCTCGCTAGTGAGGGCGCCTCGCTCGTGTCCCGCGTCCCTTGTCGGCGGGTCGGCCGGCACGCGCGGGTTCCGGCTCCTGGTCGGGGCGCGGAGGCCTTCGGCCGTCCGCCGCGCCCCGAGTCATCGGCCGCCACGTGGGCGG
>JAXDLS010000400.1:0-3237 GCA_034666485.1 Chloroflexota bacterium | reverse complement strand
CGAGGCGCTGGCCGAGGTCGGGGCCGCCGAGATCTGGCCGGTGCTGACCCGGCGGACGGTCGCCCGCCCGGCCCCCGAGCGCGCCGCCCGCCGGGTCGAGCGCTGGGGGGCGATCGCCCGCGAGGCGGCGGCGCTCGCGGGCCGCGCCGCAGCGGTGCCGGTGCATCCGCCCCGGCCGCTCGCCGACGCGCTCGCCGCTCTCCCTCCCGGCACCCGGGTGCTCGCCTGCGCGACCGGCGCCGGCACGCCGCTCGCCGCGGTGGAGGGCGACGGCCGTCCCCTCGCCCTGGTGATCGGGCCCGAGGGCGGTCTCGCTCCGGAGGAGGTGGCCGCGATCGTCGCCGCCGGCGGTGAGGAGGTGCACCTCGGGCCGCGGGTCCTGCGCGCGCGGCTCGCCGGCGCGGTGGCCCTCGGGGTGCTCCTCGCCCGCCTCGGCGAGCTCGACGCGGCGCTGAGCCCGCCTCCCCGCGACGCGGTGTGCTCGTGAACCGGCCGGTGCGCGCGGCGCTCACCGCGCTCGGCTGCAAGGTCAACTACGCGGAGATGGCCGAGCTCGCCGGCCGGCTGGCGGCGGCGGGCATCGAGGTGGTCGCCGACGACGAGCCCGCCGACGTCCGCGTGCTCAACTCCTGCACCGTCACCATGCAGGCCGACGCCACCACCCGGCAGCGCATCTCCCGGCTGCGCCGCGCCGACCCGCAGGCACACCTGGTGCTCACCGGCTGCAGCGTGGACGCCAATCCCGACCGCTACCCGGCGCTGGTCGACAGCGTCGTCGCCAACGCCGACAAGGCCGGGATCGCCGACCACATCATCGGGCTGGTGGGGGCCGGCGGCGGGGACGCCGGGACGGCCATGGCCATGCCGCCGCGGCGGTCACGCGCCTTCCTCAAGGTGCAGGACGGCTGCGACCACCGCTGCACCTACTGCATCGTCTGGCGGGCTCGCGGCGGGGTGTCGCGCAGCCTGCCGCTCGACGAGGTGCTGGGCCGCGTCGATGCCGCCCTCGACGGCGGCCACCGCGAGCTGGTGCTCACCGGGGTCGACCTCGGCTCCTGGGGGCACGAGCGCGGCGAGCGGCTCTCCACCCTGGTGTCGGCGGTGCTGGAGCGCATCGGCCGAGCCCGGCTGCGGCTGAGCAGCGTCAACGCCAACGACATCACCCCCGGGCTCGCCGAGCTCAACGCGCATCCCCGGCTGTGCCCGCACTGGCACGTGCCCCTCCAGAGCGGAAGCGACGCGGTGCTGCGCGCCATGCACCGCGGCTACCGCGGCGCCCAGTACCGCCGCGTCGTCGAGCGGCTGCGCGCAGCCGACCCGCACACCGAGCTGACCACCGACGTGATGGTGGCCTTCCCCGGTGAGACCGAGGAGGACCACGCGGCCACCCTGGCGATGGTGGCGGACGCCGGCTTCCTCCACTGCCACACCTTCCGCTGGTCGCCGCGACCGGACACCCCGGCGGCGCTGCTCGAGGGCAGGATCGACGAGGACACCGCGCGCCGCCGCAGCCGCGAGGTGCGCCGTGCCGCGACGCGCACCGGTGTGGCGGCGCGCCGCCGCGCCGTGGGCCGCCGTCTCGAGGTGGTCTGGGAGCGGGTGGAGGAGGGCGAGGCCCGCGGCCTCTCCGAGGGCTGGCACACCGTGGTCGCCGTCCCCGGCCCCGCCACCGCCCCGGGCGCGCTCGAGGAGGTGTGGGTCGACGCCGTCGAGGGCGACGTGCTACGCGCTACCCTCCCGGGCCCATGAGCGACGACAACTGCCTGTTCTGCCGCATCGCGGCAGGAACCATCCCGGCGACGATGGTGCACTCCGACGAGAAGGTCCTCGCCTTCCGCGACATCAACCCGCAGGCGCCGGTCCACGTGCTGGTGATCCCCCGCGAGCACATCGGCAGCGCCGCCGAGCTGACCCCGGCACAGGACCAGCTCTGGGGCCGCCTGCTCCATGTCGCCCAGGCGATCGCCGAGGACGAGGGGCAGGCCGACGCCGGCTACCGACTGGTGACCAACGTGGGGCGCTGCGGCGGCCAGACCGTCCACCACCTCCACCTCCACCTGCTCGCCGGCCGCCAGATGAGCTGGCCACCCGGCTGAGCCGCACCGCGCCTCAGGCGGCGGGGCGCAGCCTCACCACGGGGATCACCCGCGAGGTCTTCCGCTGGTAGGCGTCGTAGGAGGGATAGATCCCGGCCATCAGTCGCCAGAGCCGCTCGCGCTCCTCGCCCTCCACCGCCTCGGCGGTGACCCGTTGCCGCTCCGCGCCCACCTCGACCTCGGCGACGGGGTTGCTGCGCAGGTTCAGCCACCACGCCGGCGACGTGTCCATGCCGCCCTTGGAGGCGACGATGATGTAGTCGTCGCCGTCGCGGCCATACATCAGCGGCGCGGTGCGCCGCTGACCCGATCTGCGACCGGTGACGGTGAGCAGCAGGCAGGGCGCTCCCCGAAAGCGGCCGCCGACCCTGCCTCCGCTGCGGCGGTACAGGGCGATGTGCACGGCGCCCATCGCCTTGCCGATGGTGGTGAAGATCCGGTCCTGGTTCATCCGCGCAGCGCCTCCTTGAGGTGATCGAAGAAGCCCTTCCTCACCTCTGCGGGGCGGCCGCTGCGGCCGTCCAGCTGCTCGAAGATCTTGCGCTCCTTGGCGCTGAGGTGGGTGGGGATGACCACCCGCACCACGCAGAGCTGGTCGCCGCGGCGTCCCGAGCGGACGTGGGGCACGCCGATCCCGCTGATCCGGATCACCCGGCCGTCCTGGGTCCCGGCGGGGAGCTCGAGGGTGTGCTCGCCGTCGATGGTGGGGACGGTGATGCGGTCGCCGAGCACCGCCTGGGCGACGCTGACCGGGAGCTCGTAGACCAGCTCCTGGCCGCGACGGACGAAGTGGGGATGGTTCTCGATGCGGAAGGCGAGGTAGAGGTCGCCGGTGGGGCCACCTCGCGGGCCGGCCTCGCCCTCGCCGGCGACGCGCACCTGGACGTCCTCGTCGACGCCGGGGGGGATCTGCACGTCGATGGTCTTGCGGATCTCGACCCGGCCCTGGCCGCGGCAGCCGCGGCAGGGCTTCTCGACGATGCGGCCCTCGCCCTGGCAGCGGGAACAGGCGCCGACGTTCACCACCTGGCCGAAGATCGACTGCACCGCGCGCCGCACCTGGCCGGAGCCGTTGCACTGCGGGCACTGCACCGGCGAGGTGCCGGGCTCGGCGCCCGACCCCGAGCACTCCGGGCAGGTG
>JAXDLS010000399.1:0-4680 GCA_034666485.1 Chloroflexota bacterium | reverse complement strand
CCCCGCTTCGCGGGCTGGCGGGTGCCGGTGGTGGTCAACGTCGCCGGCGGCAGCCTCGAGGAGTACGTCGCGGTGGTGCGCCGCCTCGACGGGGTGCGCGGCGTCGCCGGCATCGAGCTGAACATCTCCTGCCCCAACATCGCCCACGGCCTCGACTTCGGCCGCGACCCCGCCGCCGCCGCCCGCGTGGTCGAGGCGGTGCGGGCGGTCACCGGTCTCTGCCTGGTGGTGAAGCTGAGCCCGAACGTCACCGCCATCGCCGAGATCGCCCGCGCCGTCGAGTCGGCGGGAGCGGACGCGGTCAGCGCGGTGAACACCTACGTGGGCATGAAGGTGCACCTCGGGGTGCGCCGCCCGGTGCTGCCCCGCGGCGGGACCGGCGGGCTCAGCGGGCCCGCGATCAAGCCGCTGGCGCTCGCCGCGGTGGCCGCGGTGCGGGCCGCGGTGCGCGTGCCTGTGGTGGGCGTCGGGGGCATCGCCACCGCCGCCGACGCCCTCGAGTTCTTCGTGGCCGGCGCCGACGCGGTGCAGGTGGGCACGGCGAGCTTCGCCGACTGCGGCGCCGCCCTCGAGGTGCTCGACGGCTGCGTCGCCTACACGGCGCGGCATCGCCTCCGGCGGCTCACCGAGCTGCGCTGGACGCCGCCCTCCGATCGCGCCGAATCACCCCCGACCCCCACATCGGTACGATGACCGTGTCCCCGGCGTAACACCGGGCGGCGGACGGAGGGTCGTGGATGCCGATGCGCGAGCGGGTCGCGATGGTGCTGATCACCCTGAGCGTGGTCGCCACCCTGGTCCTCGGCGGCGCCGCCGCCTACGAGCTGGGGCGAAGCAGCTCCGAGCCGGTCAGCGTCATCCAGAGCCTCCCTGGCACCGGCACCGGCACCGGCGGCGCCGCGTCCGGAGCCGGCCAGGAGGCCGCCGGCCTTCCCGCCGGTGCCCAGGGATCGGCGGCCGCGGGTGGGGCGGCGAGCAGCGGCGGCGGTGGCCCGGCGGCCACCTCGGCCCCGGTCGTCTCGGCTCCCCGAGCCGCTGCGGCTGGCGGCGCGGCGCCGGCGGCGGCGGGACGCCCGGCCTCGGCCCCCGCGGGCGTGGCCAACGGGGTGATCACCGTCGGAGGCATCTTCGACGAGACCGGGCCCTTCGACGCCACCACCCACCGCGACACCGTGCGCGCCTACTTCAACGCGGTCAACGCCGCCGGCGGCGTGAACGGCTACAAGCTCCAGCTGATCGACTGCGACTCGGCGTTCGATCCCACCCGCGCCCACCAGTGCTCCGACCGGCTCGTCAACCAGGGCATCCTCGCCATGGTCGGATCGCTGTCGGTGAGCGGCGAGCAGGCGGAGGTGCCCTACCTCGCCTCCAAGGGCGTCCCCTTCCTCGGCGGCCTCGGCGTCCCCGCCGAGTTCCAGTCGCCGCTCTCCTACCCGGTGAGCGTGAACATCCTCGGCGAGGGGGTGAACGCCATCGCCGCCCACGCCAAGGACGTCGGCATCCAGCATCCCGCGATCCTGGTGATCAACTCGCCGGCGTCGGCGCCGGGCGAGCAGGCGCTGATCGATGCGCTCCACCGCAACGGCATCCAGGAGAAGAGCGCCGACCTGGTGGAGGCGACCAAGCCCGACTACACCGACATCGCCGTGAAGCTGCGCCTCGAGGGCGCCGACTCGGTGGTCGGGGTGCTCGACCCCTTCTCCTATGCGCGCATGTTCCAGGCCTTCGACCGCCAGGGCTACCACCCCAGGATCCTCTGCCCCGGCCTGGACAAGCCGTCCGCCGAGAAGCAGTACGGCTCGGCGGTCTACGGCGCCGAGTCGGTGAGCTGGTACCTCGAGCCCGACGAGCACCTCGGCAACCCGGCGATGAACGAGTACCTCTCCACCGTGCAGCACTACTTCCCCAACCAGGTCGCCGGCCTCGACGTCTACACCGAGGGCAGCTGGATCGCCGCCAAGGTGTTCGTCGAGGCGCTCCGCCGCATCGGTCCGCAGCCGGTGACCCCGCTGTCGCTGGTCACGGCGCTCAACGGGATCCGCAACTTCGACACCGGGCTCACCGTCCCGCTGAGCTACTCCGCCGGCGCCTCGCACAACCCGAACCACTGCGTGCAGTGGATTCGCAACCAGCAGGGCACCTGGCACACCTACTCGGGCTGGAACTGCTTCTGAGCCGGGGCCCCGGCCGGGGCTGCCTACAATCAGCCGGCCCGCCCCCTTAGCTCATCGGTAGAGCAGCCGGCTTTTAACCGGTTGAGGGAGGTTCGATTCCTCCAGGGGGCACGGCTCCGGCCCGGTCGCACTTCGGTTGTGGCGACCTGCATCCCCTGGATCACACATGGATGTCGAAGATGAGGACCGGAGGGGCGGATGCCACCTCGACGCGGCCCCAGTCTCCTTCGAGGTGATACACACCGTCCATCGCGCACAGAGCATCGATGTTGCCGTAGTCGATCTGTCCAGCGGCGTCCTCCGAGGCTCTGGGGTACCGTTCGATCCAGTCGATCTGCTCGACATCCGCGAAGACCAGGCGGCCCGTGCAGTACGAGTACTGCTCGCCAGGTGCGGGCGATTCGGTAGAGCGGCAGGTTTTCAATGAAGGATACCTGGATCAGTTCGCGCACATCACCGTCCCCCTCGTGCAGGGCCTTGTCCAGGAGCGTACAGAGGGCGCGGCGATCGTCGTCCAAAGGGGCACCACGCTCGGCTGGCTCAACGAACCAGGAAGCGATCTCGCCGAGATAGAGATGCGGCAGGGGAACCCCATCGTTCTCACGGATGTGCTCGTCCCAGAGCTCACGCAGTCGGGAGTTGATGGAAGCAATCTGCTCAGATCAGGCCTGGGGGTCGGTAAGCCAGGTGCCGCGACCAGTCACCGAGGGAATCCTCCAGCCGAGTACAAAGCCCAGCGCAACACATCGAGAATGCTCTGTGCCACGAGGCGATGGTGGTACAGAGCAACCACTCGCGCTACGCGATCGGGAAGGAAACGAGCATGCCCAGAGGTGAAGGACCGGCTGATGTCGGCTGAGGAGACATGCGGCTTGTGTTCAGAGCGTCGGGCGACGGCTGCAGGTCGGCGTCGGTCATCGCTGGTCCACGCTCTCGTAGTCTCGCGCGAGGACCGTGGTATTGCCGCGACCCAGAACCAGGTGGTCGAGGGCCTGGCGCCAGTCGTCGCCCAGAAGGTCGATGTATCCCTCGAATTCTGAGATGACGCGGCCGTCGTCAAGAACCCCCAGCATGGCCGCTCCCGAGGTCTCACCGAGGGGACACAGACTCGAGGACAGGATGGACTCGATCCGGGCAACGTGATCCCGTTCGTCGAACCAGTACTCTGGGTTCAGGTCGAGGTCGTCGTATGACAGACCGCCGAGGCTGCGTCGGAGAAGCCGCAATCCGCCGTAGCTGCGCAGGATTGCTTCGGCTGCCCGCGAGACGCTGTACCCATCCTGACGTAACCGGTCGATCCAGCGGGAGACGTCGACTCTGGCATCAGTCCAACCGGCAGCGCGCAGCCTGTCGGCCACCTCGGGAGACGGGCGCAGCGACTCGTCGAGTGGTTCGGCCATGTCCCTCATCTGCCCTCGCTCATGGGACGAGCTTCGGACCGGTTCCGGCGCCTGGCCCATCCGTTGCCTTCCCGCGGCGCGTGACGCCGGTTCAGCCGAGCTTCCCACCACCGCCGGGGGGGCCGTGGCCGTTCCCGGCGGAGCCGTTGCCCGTGCCCTGCGGATCCTTGGGGCGGTACTCCTCGTGCTGGTAACGGTCGCCCTCATCCTGGTTGCGCAGGTGCACGATGAGCACGGCACCGGCGACCGCGAAGAGGACGGCGGGCAGCAGGCCGAGGATGATGGCGTCCACGTCGACGGCAGGCTACAACGGCTGACCGGAATCGGCGAGGGGCAGGGGTGACGCGATGAGTGGCGGCTCGCAGGACTGGCGGCCCGTCCTCCGGCCGGCGACCTGGGTGACCTGCAGGTTCGTGGGGCCGGAGGACGGCCGCGGGTGGCGTCGCCTGGAGGCGGCGGATGCCCGGCCGGCGGACGCGTCGCTGACCATCCTGGCGGGCTGGGGCGGCGGCGGACGCTACCACCACACCGAGGTGCTCGAGACCGACCGCGAGGTGCGCATCGCCGTGCTGATCCGGTATCGGGAGCTGGTGAGCCCCGACCCGGGTGCCCTCTCCGCGCAGACGCTGGAGCTGCGCACCGGACTCGTCGAGGTGCACCTCGCGGCCCCGCTGGGGGAGCGGGCGCTCGTCGGCGCGGCCGGCGCGGAGGATGCCCTCGGCAGCGGGCTGCGGGGCGAACGGTCGATGCCCGCCGACATTCCGCCGCTGGAGATCGTCACCCCCCAGCCGGGCCCGGTCAGGGAGGGCTGGCCGCCGGCGACGGATCGGGGGTGATGCCGGCGAGGCGGCACTGCGGCTGCACCAGCTGAGCGAGGCGGTCGCTGGCGGCATACTCGGCACGGCACCAGGTGCGTGCCTCGTCGCCGCAGCGGTGGAGAACGCCTCCGCCCATGGTGCTCGGCGCCAGCACGTTGACGCAGCCGTTCGCCGACTGCCCGTAGCCGCCGTGGTGGGTCTCCGCCCAGGCGATGGCGCCCGCCGCCACGGCCACGACGAGCGCGCCCACGCCGCCGGCCACGCGCCGCTGGCGGCGCGTCCAGGGCG
>JAXDLS010000398.1:0-8300 GCA_034666485.1 Chloroflexota bacterium | reverse complement strand
CATCCCGGTCAGGCACGGGCATGATGGCGATCGAAGGGCCGGCACGGGGGGGGACGACTCGCATGCAGATCGTCGTCGGGCTCGCGCTCATGATCGTGGGGTTCGCCGAGCTCCGGTGGCTCGCACGCTGGGCTGGCGCCGGGAGGAGCTTCCCGCCCAGCTTCCTGCGAACCCTCGTCAGCCTCACGCTGGGATTCGGGTTCTGCATGGGCGGCCTGTACTACGCGCAGACCGGGTCGGCCCGCGTCGCGCTCGAGGGCGCGATGTTCTCCGGTGTGGGATACGGAGTGCTCATGACCTGCCTCTTCGCCGCGGTCCACGGGTTCTGGCGAGCGTTCAGTCCGAGAGGCTATGCCTTCATGAAGGCGTGGACCGACGCCCACGCCGACCATGGACTCCCGCTGGACGCGGGCCTGCGCCGGGACCGACGACCGGGAGCGGTGATGAAGGAGTTCCGGGAGCGATGGGAGCGAGAGCCGTATCCCATCTCCGCCGGTGAGTTCATCGGCGTGCACTGGGAGGAGATCGCCGCACCTCCTTGAGGGCTACCGAGCCTCCGACGACGGAACACCCTGACGCTGCGGGACGACCGTGTCCGGTCGCTCGGGCGGCGTCATGTCAATGCCCTCGCGGCCACGCTTGAGCTCCCAGAAGGTGCCCAGCCGCACCAGGGTGCGCCAGGCGTCGAACAGCTCGAGCGCATCCTCGCCGGTGGGCACCGGGGCGACCACCGGACCGAAGTAGACGCTGCCGTCGATGCCGACGAGCGGCGTCCCAACGTCGTCACCGGTCCTGCTCAGCGCCTCGACATCGACGCGCGGATGGGCTCGTCGAGGGTCTCGTCGCCGAGCGCGGCAGCGACCGATGCGTCCGCACCGAGAGCGCTGAGCACGGCGGCGACGTCGATGTCCTGCGCGTCGACCTGGTCGTGGTGGATCTGGGTGCCGACCTCGGTATAGAAGCGCTCGATCAGATCGCTCCGATCCAGCGCGCGAAGCTTCTCGGCGACGCGCAGCATGCGGTGCGTGGCCACGACCCGTGCACGGTACTCCTCGGGGACGTTCTCGGCTCCGCCGTTCTTCTCCAGCAGGCTGACACTGCGCCAGCGGATGGTCACGTCGCGGTGAGGCGCGACGCCGAGGAGCCAGCGCGACGTGCGCCAGCAGAAGGGGCAGGCGGGGTCGAACCAGAAGTCGATGTCCATGGCCTGATTGTGACCCTTCGGGCCCCGGCGCCTGCCGCCGCCTGTGACCAGCCCCGGTCAGCGCTCGTTGGGACCGGGCGGCGGACCCGGGACGCCCTGCCGGGGTCCGATGCCGCGGCCGCCCCAGGAGGACCAGAAGGCGATGGACAGCCCGATGCCCAGCACGCCGACGACGAGCAGGATGAGCCCGACCACGTGAACGTTGACGACACCGTTGGTGTCCACGTTGTTGCTGTTGACGGCGAAGGCGAGGATGGCGCCAACCGCCACCAGCAGGGTGCCCACTCCGACTCCCATGTCAATACTCCTCGTACGGTCCCGGGCGGGGACCACTTCCGGTGGATGCCGTGGCGGCAGAAGGGGGCCGGCCGGCGTTCGGGAGGCTACGGTCGCAGCGGCGGACGGTGCAGGGCGGCGAGCTGCCGGTCGATCTCGGCGTCGAGGGCCGCCTGGTGCTCGGGGTTTCCGAGAGCCGCGTCGATGCGACCTCTGGCCTCGGTGCGGGCGGTATCGTGCGACCCCGCCGCCGACCTGACCCGGGCCCGCAGATGCCGGCGCTCGGCGGCCTCGCCGTCCGCGTCGGTGGCGGCCTGCGTCGGCGTCTCGAACACGACCGGCTTGGCGTTCTCCTTGTGGTGGAGCGCCTCGGCGTCGGCCTTCTCGCGCTCGGCGTAACGATCGCCGCGCCATCCGCAGGTGCTGCAGGTGGCGCGGTGCGAGGCACCGGGGATGAACCCGCCGGTGCTGGTCATCACGGTCACGCTGTGTCCGTTCATGTGGGCTCCTGACACAGCACGGCGCTGCGCGTGAGCGGGGAGATCGCGCCTCCTTCCTGAGCCTAACATATCTGTAATCTGCATCCCCAACGGTCGAATCCCACCGCTCGGAGCGATCACCGCGCGGCGTGTGACGGCCACATCACCATGGGGTAGCCTTCCCTTGCATGACCCGCACCGCACGGGTCACCACAGGTGAGGACTCGCATGCCGCCCGAGGAGCTCGACGACACCACCGCCGCCCTGATCGGACACGCCCTGGTCCGCTATCTGGTCAACGAGGATCCCGCCGGGGTGGCGCGGTACATCCCCGATCTCGACCCCACCGTCGTGGACGACGCCAAGGCGGCGCGCATCGCCCACACCATGGTCGACCTGCTCCGGCACTTCACCCTCGTCTGACCCACGCGGGGAACCCGGTCGAGGCCCTCACGGTGGCGCGCATCGCCGCCTCCGCCGGACGCGCTGATCCGTCCGGCGGGCGGCGCCGTATCACTCGACGTCACCGACGCCTCCCCATCCCCCCGAGGAGCCCTGGGCGCCGTGCTCAGGGCTCCACTCCCTCCGCCATCGGCGGTAGCCTGGGGTCCAGAACCATCACTCGGAGGGACCCCCATGGCCGTCAGCGACGGGAGCACCAGGACCGCTGCGGCGGCGATCCAGGACATGCCGCGGCCACCCTGGCGGGGCATCAACCACCTCGCGCTGGTCACCCCGAACATGGACGCGACCGTCCGCTTCTACCACGGGGTGCTGGGCATGCGGCTGGTCGCCACCCTGATGGCAGGGCGGATGCGCCACTACTTCTTCGAGATCGCTCCGGGCAACACCGTGGCCTTCTTCGAGTGGCAGGGCGCGGGCACCTTCTGCAAGCCGGCGGGCTGGCGGGTGGAGCAGCCGCTGCAGTTCGACCACCTCTCGTTCAACCTTCCCGACCACCAGGCGCTGCTCGACATGCACGCGCGCCTCCACGAGGCCGGGGTCGAGGTCACCGAGGAGATCGACCACGGCTTCATCCACTCCATCTACTTCACCGATCCCAACGGCATCGCCCTCGAGGCCAGCTACTGGCTCGCGGACGCGACGGCGAGGCCGGAGGGCGACCGCGGCGCCTTCGCCGATCCCGACCCGGTGCCCGCGGTGCGCGAGCTCGAGGACAGCGGCCGGCTCCACTGGATGCCCGCCACCGACCTGGTCCCCGAGCCGCGGGGGGTGTCCTGACGGTCAGCGCTTCGCCACCCGGCGGATGACGCTCCGCGCCACCAGCAGGGCGACGACGGCGACCAGCTGGCCGCCCGGGCGATGCGGGTGACGTCCACCGCCGGGCGCATCCCCCCCTACACTGGCGGGACGCGGCCCGCCCATCGACGGCGGCGCGGACCCGCGGGAGAAGCATGGCGACGGTCACCGCAGAGAGCTCGGCTCCCCGCTCCGCGGCGGCGGGCCCAGCCGCCGGCGCCCCCGCTGCCGCCGGGGCGGCCGACTGGACGCTGGTGGCGCTCGGCGGCTGGATGGTGGGCGGCGGCTACCTCGACATCTGGGCCCACTCGCACCTGCGCCTCGTCGAGTCCTTCCTCACGCCCTGGCATGCCGTCCTCTACTCGGGGGCGCTGGCCACCACCGCCTACCTCCTTCTGCTCCGGCGCAACCGGCTCGCCCGGGGGCTGCCCTGGGACCGGGCCAGCGGCTACGGGCTCTCGCTCAGCGGCTGCGCGCTCTTCGCCGCCTCCGGCGTCGCCGACGGAGTGTGGCACACCGTCCTCGGCATCGAGACCGGTATCACCGGCCTGGTCAGCCCGCCCCACGTGCTTCTCGCCCTCGGCACCGGGCTGATCGTCAGCGGGCCGCTGCGGGTCGCCTGGCGCGTCGAGCGAGGCCGCGCCTCGTGGCCGGCGGTACTCTCGGCGGCGCTGCTGCTCAGCGTGCTCACCTACCTCACCCAGTTCGACCACCCGCTGAGCAATCTCTGGGCGGCGGGCGGCGCTCCGATCGCGTTCCTGGGGGTGCGCCCCCGCGAGATGCAGCTCGGCATCCTCGGCATCCTGGTCCAGACCGGCCTGCTCGCCGGAGTGGTGCTGCTGCTGGTCACCCACCTGCGCCTGCCGCGGGGATCGCTCACCGTGATCATGGGGATCAACGGCTTCCTGATCACCGCCGTCGATCACATCGGCGTCCTCGCCCTCCTCGCCGTCGCGATGGGCGTGCTCGGCGACCTGCTGCTCTGGGCGCTGCGGATGGGCCCGGGGCGGGTGGGCAGGATGCGCCTCTTCGCCGCCGCCTGGGCGGCGGGCGTCTACATCCTGTACTTCGCGGAGCTGCTCGCCAGCCGGGGAGTGTGGTGGCCCACCCACGTCTGGACCGGGACGATCATGCTCGCGGCCGTCGAGGGCTGGCTGATCAGCCACCTGGTGGCCCCCGTGGCACGTCCGGAGGTCGCCGCCGAGGCCTGAGGTCCCGGTTGTGCAACGAATCCCGTTGGGTGACGTTTCTCACTTAAGATGCCGGTTACGCCGGCCATCACGCCGGCGCCGGGCCTGCGGGGGTCCGGCCTGCGCCCCCGTTCGATGAGCCGGGGCCGGGCAGGGTCAGGGCATTGGGGGCCAAGGAGTCTCGGCGTGGATACACCGGTCGCGCGGAAGAGCGGAGCCGACGGGTGGCTGAAGACCCAGAAGGCCATCGCCGTCGGGCGCTGGTTCGCGGTCTTCTTCGGGGTCGTCCTCGCCTTCGCGATTCAGGCCAGCGCGAAGGACCACACCCCAGGCCCGATCTCCCTCGCCGGTCTGCTGATCATGACCGGGGTGCTGGCAGCCTACAACGTGGTCGCCTTCTTCCGGCTGGAGAGGATCGGGGTGCGCTCGCCACGGCGCGCCAACCGGCTGGTGGGCGCGTTCATCGTCGGTGACTTCCTGATCTGCGCCGGGTGGGTGCTGCTGCTCAGCAACAACCATTTCAACACCGGCTTCGCCCTCTTCTGCATCATCGCCATCGAGGTCGCGGTCAACTACCCGCGGAGCACGCGGATCGCCGCCGCCTTCCTGGCCGCCTACGCCGGGATCCTCATCGCGTCCCGGCGCATCGGGGAGACGATCGGCGACCCCAGGATCTTCCAGATCCACTGGGACGAGCTCACCTTTCGCCTCTTCGTGGTCGCCACCGTCTCCTTCCTGACCACCGCCATCACCCGCGAACGCGAGAAGCTGCGCGAGCTGGCCGAGGAACGCTCGGTGACCGACGCCCTCACCGGGCTCGGCAACCGCCGGGCGCTCGACCTCCGCCTCGCCGAGGAGGTGGTCCGCGCCGAGCGCATCGGCTATCCGCTCACCGTGCTGCTCGCCGACGTCGACAACTTCAAGACCTACAACGACACCTATGGCCACCGCTTCGGCGACGAGATCCTCCGCGTGATCGGCCGGGTGCTCCAGACCCAGGGTCTGCGCCAGGGCTCCGATCACGCCTACCGCTACGGCGGGGAGGAGTTCCTCGTCCTCCTCCCCGGCACCAGCGGCAAGGACGCGCTGGAGGTGGCCGAGCGGCTCCGCGAGGCGATCCGGGCGGAGACGTCCACGATCCGGCTCCCCCAGGGCCCGGTGCCGGTCACGGTCAGCGTCGGGCTCGCCGTCTATCCCACCGACGCCACCAGCGCCGACGAGGTCGTGCAGCGCGCCGACTCCGCCCTCTACCGGGCCAAGGAGAAGCGCAACCGCGCCGTCGCCTACCGGCCGGAGGACACGCTCCCGCCGGCTCCGCAGCGCCACAGACCCCGGGCCGCGGCGGGCTGAGCCCGGCGCGGCGAGGGCGCCCTATCATCCGCTGCTCGTGAGCGTGCCGGACGGCCCCCCGATCCGCGAGGACCTGCTGCTGCGCATCTACCGGGTGGCGGTGCTCACCCGGGCGCTCGACCATCAGCTCTGGCTGCTCACCCGCCAGGGACGCGCCGGGTTCGTGCTCACCGGGCGCGGCCAGGAGATCGCCCAGATCGCCAGCGCCGCCGCGATGCGCCGCGGCCACGACTCGGCCTGGCCCTACTATCGGGACATGGGCGTCGGCCTCGCCCTGGGCGTGACCCCGTACGAGATCATGCTCGGGGCCCTGGCCCGGGCCGCCGACCCCCACTCGGGCGGCCGCCAGCTGACCATGCACCTCTCCAGCCCCAGCCTGCGCATCGGCAGCATCTCCAGCGCGATCGCCGCCCACCTCCCCCACGCGGTGGGCGCCGCCTATGCGGCCCGGGTGCGGGGCGACGACAGCGTCGCGCTGTGCTGGTTCGGCGACGGCGCCGCCAGCGAGGGCGCCACCCACGAGGCCATGAACCTCGCCGCCGTCCACCGCCTGCCGGTGGTGTTCATCTGCGAGAACAACGGCATCGCCATCAGCGTGCCGCTGGCCCTGCAGATGCCGGTGGAGCGGGTCAGCGACCGCGCCGCCGCCTACGCCATGCCCGGGGTGAGCGTCGACGGCACCGACGCCGAGGCGGTGTACGCCGTCACCCGCACCGCGGTCGAGCGGGCGCGGGGCGGCGAGGGCCCCAGCCTGCTCGAGCTGCGCGTTCCCCGGATCACTCCCCACTCGTCGCAGGACGACGACGCCTACCGCAGCGACGAGCAGCGCGCCGCCGCGGCCGCCGCCGACCCGCTGCCCCGGCTGCGCGAGACCCTGGTCGAGCGGGGGCTGCTCAGCCTCGACGAGGACGACCGGTTGGTCCGGGAGACCCGCGAGCAGGTGGTCGCCGACGAGGACCTCGCCCTCGCCATGCCCGCGCCGCCGCCCGAGCGGGCGCGGCGCTGGCTGCACGCCGGCGACCCGCCCCACGGCGGTGCCGTCCTCCCCGCCCGCTACGCGGGATGGGCGGGGGTCTTCGGTGACTGAGCCGGCGGCGGGTCGCACCATGGTCCAGGTGCTCAACGACACCCTCCGCGCCGAGATGGCGCGCGACCCTGCGGTGGTGGTGCTGGGACAGGACGTGGGCCTCAAGGGCGGGGTGTTCAAGGTCACCGCCGGGCTCCAGGCGGAGTTCGGACCGATGCGCGTGCTCGACACCCCCATCTCCGAGATCGTCATCGCCGGGGCGGCGATCGGCGCCGCGATGATGGGGCTGCGCCCGGTGGCGGAGTTCCAGTTCGCCGACTACATGCATCCCGCCTACGACCAGATCGTCAACCAGGCGGCGACGATGCGCTGGCGCAGCGTGGGCGCGTGGTCGGTGCCGGTGGTCTTCCGGGCCCCCTGCGGCGGCGGGGTGCGCGGCGGCGTCTACCACTCCCAGAGCATCGAGGCGCTCTACGGGCACATCCCCGGCCTGCGGGTGGTGGTGCCCGCCACCCCGCGCGACGCCGGCGGGCTGCTGCGCGCCGCCATCCGAGACGACGATCCGGTCGTGTTCTTCGAGCACAAGGGGCTCTACCGCCGCGGCCGCGAGCTGGTGACCGATGACTCCGAGGTCATCCCTCTCGGCCTCGCCCGGCTCGACCGCCAAGGCGGCGACGTCTCCGTCATCACCTACGGCTTGGGTGTCCACCTCGCCCGCGAGGCGGCGGAGCGCTGCGCCGCCGGCGGGGTGGAGACCGAGATCCTCGACCTGCGCACGGTGTCGCCCTTCGACCGCGAGGCGGTGGCGCGCAGCGTCGCCCGCACCGGCAAGGTGCTGCTGCTGCACGAGGCCAACCGCACCATGGGCCCCGCCGCCGAGATCGCCGCCTTCATCGCCGAGGAGCTCTTCACGGAGCTGGACGCCCCGGTGCTGCGCATCGGTGCCGGCGACTGCCACCTGCCCTACAACGCCCCCGAGGAGGCGGCCATCCTCCCCGACGCGGGCGGCGTCGCCGAGGCGATCCGCCGGCTGGCGGCGTACTGAGGCCGGCACGGGCCAGACCCGGTGTGACGGCGGCCTCGCCACTGTTGCGATCGGCGCTGACCGCGTCACGGACATCCGGTTCCAGGTGACCAGGGAGACTCGGAGGTCGTGGTGACGCCGCGGCGGGGGCACACTGCCAGGGTCGGCACCACTGACAAGGGCAAACCCTCCGCGAGGAGGGGACGCAAAGCCACGGATCTCTCGCAGACCGCCGGGTTACCAATGGTCGCCTACCGGGGCCGACAGCACGGAGTGCTGCCATGCCCATTCGCACGCTCGTCACCGCGGTCGCAGCCGCCGGTTCATTCGCGGGTGCCTTCGCCTACGTCCACGCGAGCGTGGTGTCGCCGGTCCCCGGCATCACCGCATCCGCCGCGGTGAGCGTCGACACGGTTCCCAACCGCGATCACATCGGCGCCACCGCGACGCCCACCCCGGCACCGACCCCGGGGCGCACAGCCTTACCTGA
>JAXDLS010000397.1:0-4754 GCA_034666485.1 Chloroflexota bacterium | reverse complement strand
GCAGGCGTTTCGCTGAGCTCCGTCCGTATTCGCAAGCCCGGACGCGGTGAGGCGGGCGACGGCGGCCGTCACCCGGCGGCGGCGTCCCCCGGCCACCCGCGTCCAGGTTCAGCGACTCATGGACGGAGCAGCCCGAGCGAGGCCAACTACCAGGCGGAGTCGGTTCTTTCCGCCGCGGTGCGGAGGGCGGCGACCGCGTCGGCGGAGTGGTCCCTCAGGTCGCTGGCGATCCGGACGGTCTCGAGGCGGTCCTTGGCGGCGACCAGCTCGATCTCGTGGAGGCCGAGGTGCGACTTCACCCCGGGATTGCCGGCGTACCTCTCGAGCTGCTCGCGGAAGCGCTGGCGGAGCAGCCGGGGCGCGAGCTCGCCGGCCTTCACGGCGAGGCCGGCGCCGCCCCGGGCCGGCCCGAGGCGCAGCCGGTAGGCCACCCGCCCCGCCCTGGCGCACTGCTCGCAGCGCCCATGGCGCTCATCGGGAATCTCCGGCCGCTTCAGGCACACCCGGCACATGGAGCCGGAGGATAGCGCCCCACTCCGGCAGCGTGGGATATCGGGTATCGACACCGAACCGAGATCGCTCTCGGCTCCCGCGAGCCGTGATCTGCGGCAGACGGGAGGGGCGGACGGCACGCGCGGGTGGAGGCGAAAGCTGAAGGCCGCCCCCCACAGCCCCGACGAAACCCTCCCTCCACGTGGCGGCCGATGAGTCGGGCGCGGCGGACGGCCGAAGGCCTCCGCGCCCGACCAGGAGGCGGAACCCGCGCGTGCCGGCCGGCACCGCCGACGAAGGACGCACGCATACGAGCGAGGCTTTTGTTGACAAACATACTCCTGCGTCTTAGGATGTTCCACATGAATGTCGAGGTTCGTGCCGTCGGTCTCCGGGGTATGCGCGAGAAGCATGGCCTCACCCAGCGTGAGCTGGCCCGCCGCCTCGGGGTCACCCAGAACTACATCCCGGCCCTCGAGGCGGGCACCCGCAATCCCGGGCCCAAGCTGCGCCAGTCGCTGATGCAGCTCTTCCAGTGCGATTTCGAGGACCTGTTCCAGGTCGTCATGGTCAATCCCGTGGACAAGCAGGAGCAGGTGCTCCGGCCCGAGGGCAAGGTCAGGACGGGCTGACCCATCCGACCCGCCGCCTACAATCGGCCCGCCATGAGCGTGCTCATCAGTCCGGGCGTGGTGAGGGAACGCGGCGCAGCCGCCGCCGCGAGGGGGGCGACCCACCCCTGCCGCCCATGAGCGGCGACCGGCTCCTCCTCGAGGGGATGGAGTTCTACGGCTATCACGGCGACGTCGAGGCGGAGCGGGCCCTGGGCGGGCGCATCGAGGTCGACGTCGAGGTGCGCGCCGACCTCGGCGCGGCGGGGCGCAGCGACGCCCTCGGCGACACCCTCGACTACGTGCGCTGCTTCCAGCTGGTGCGCGACATCGTCGAGAACCGCCAGTACCACCTGCTCGAGGCGCTCGCCGAGGCCATCGCCGGCGTGCTCCTCGAGCAGCGCCATGCCCAGGGGGTGCGGGTCCGGGTGGCCAAGACGCCCCCGGTGCGGGGCGGCTTCGACCGCTTCGCGGTGGTCATCGACCGGGAGCGCGCCGCCGGGTGAGCGGCACCTGCGTCCACTTCGACTGCACCGCGGGCGCGGGCGGGGACATGCTGCTCGCCGCCCTGCTGGACGCCGGCTGCCCGCTGGAGCCGGTGCGCGAGGCGGTCCGCGCCTGCGGGGTGGACGAGGTCGAGCTCGGCGTCACCGAGACCCTCCGCGCCGGGCTGCGCGGCCTGCTGCTCGGCGTCGAGGTCTGGGGCGGGCCCCGGCGCCGGGGGCTGGGCGAGTGCCTCGAGGCGATCGCCGCCGCCGGCCTCCCCGCCCGGGTCGAGGCCTGGGCGGCGACGGCGGTGCGCCGGCTCGGCGAGTGCGAGGCGCGCCTCCACGGCGTTCCGGTCGAGCGGGTCGAGCTCCACGAGCTGGGGGCGGTCGACACCCTCGTCGACGTCGTCGGGGTGTGCACCGCCCTCCACGAGCTGGGCGCGACCGAGGTGCTCTGCTCGCCGCTCCCCGCCGCCCCCGGCAGCGTGGTCACCGAGCACGGCGTGCTCCCCCTCCCCGCGCCCGCCACCCTGGCGCTGCTCGCCGAGGCGCGGGCGCCCCTCCGCCCGGGCGTCCCCGGCGTCGAGCAGGTGACCCCCACCGCCGCGGCGCTGCTCACCACCGTGGCCCGCTTCGCCAGCCCGGCGATGCGGCTGCGCGCCGTGGGCCACGGCGCGGGCACGCGCGACGATCCCCGGCGGCCCAACCTGGTCCGCTGCTGGGTCGGCGACGCCGGCGTCGGCGAGGCGGCCACCCTCTCCGGCTTCGACGATGCGTGCGTCGAGCTGCGCACCAACCTGGACGACGCCGCTCCCGCGGTGGTCGCCGACCTGGCCGCGCGCGTCCTCGCCGCGGGGGCCCTCGACGCCTGGGTGGTGGCGGCGACGATGAAGAAGGGCCGTCCCGGCCACGTGCTCCACGCCCTGGTGCCCGCCGGTGCGGAGACGGCCGTGGCCGCGCTGCTGCTGGTCGAGGGCCCCACCCTGGGAGTGCGGGGGACGCCGGCGCCGCGCATGGTCGCGGAGCGCGACGTGCTTCCCTTCGCCTCCCCGCTGGGCGAGGTGCGGGTGAAGCGCAAGCTGGTCGCGGGGCGGGTGGTCGACGCCCGCCCCGAGCTCGACGACTGCCTCCGCCTCGCCGCCGCCAGCGGCCGTCCGCTCCACCTCGTCATCGACACCGTGAGCGCCGCCGCCCGGGCGGAGATGGTGCCGTGAGCGCGGTGATCATCGACGGCCGCGCCGTCGCGGCCGCCATCGAGGAGGAGGTGCGGCAGCGGGTCGCCGCCCTGGTCGCCGCCGGGGGACCCCCGCCCGGCCTCGAGGTGGTGCTCTGCGGCGACGACCCCGGCTCGGCGACCTACGTCGCCGGCAAGTCGCGGGCCAGCGCCCGGGTGGGCATCCGCTCCGTGGTCCACACCCCGCCGGCGTCGAGCACCACCGAGGACCTGCTCGCCCTGGTCGAGCGGCTCGACGCCGACGACGCCGTCGACGCCATCCTCGTGCAGCTGCCGCTCCCCGCACACGTCGATGCCGCCCGCATCGTCGACGCGGTGGCGGCGGAGAAGGACGTCGACGGCTTCCATCCGCGCAACCTCGGCCTGCTGGCCGAGGGCCGGCCGCGGATCACCCCCCCCACCCCGTCGGGCTGCATGGAGCTGCTCCGCCGCCACGACGTCTCGGTGCGCGGGGCCAGGGCGGTGGTGGTGGGGCGCTCGGTCATCGTCGGCCGTCCTCTGGCGCTGCTCCTGCTCGGCGCCGACGCCACCGTCACCGTCTGCCATTCGCGCACGCGCGACCTCGCCGCGGTCTGCCGGGAGGCCGACATCCTGGTGGCGGCGGTGGGCCGGCCGGCGCTCGTCGACGCGTCCTACGTGAAGCCCGGGGCCTGCGTCATCGACGTGGGCACGAACCGGGTCGACGGCAGGCTGGTGGGCGACGTCGACCGGGCCTCGGTGGAGCCGGTCGCCGGCTGGCTGACCCCGGTGCCGCGGGGCGTGGGCCCGATGACCGTCGCCATGCTGATGCGCAACACCGTCGACCTCGCCGAGTCCCACCGCCGGTGACGCCCGCGCGCGTCTCCCGCCGGTGGACGACCCCGGCCGTGCCGCGAGTCGGATGAGGGGGCTGCCGGGACGCCACGCACGGTCGGTCGCGATCGGGTCCGCGCTCGGCCTCGTGGTGCTGGGGGCGTCCGCCGCGGTGGTGGTCGCCGTCGCCGGCCACCGTGCGCCGGCGGTCACGCCGGGCCGCCCGCCGGTGACCGGCCCCACCGCGTCGGCGGTCGCCCCGGCGCCGGCGCGCACTCCCGCCCCCGCCGCCGCCCACGGTCGCGGCACGTTCGTCCTCATCGACGAGGGCACCACTTCCCTGACCGTGCAGGTCGGCGCCCTGATCGAGGTCCGGCTCCACGGCAACCTCACCGACCGGTGGCGCGAGCCCGGCACCTCCAGCCCCCGGATCCTCCAGCGCCTCTCCGCGGCGGCGACCCCGGACGGCAACGCCACCGGGACCTTCGAGGCGGTGGCCGCGGGCGAGGCCTTCATCCTCATCGAGCGCTCCAGCGCCTGCTCCTCGGGCCCGACCGGCGGGGTCTGCGGGGCCGAGGCCCGCCGCATCAGCGTCACCGTCACCGGGTAGGAGCGGGCCGCCCCCGGGGGGCCGGCGGGGCCTGCCCCTACAATGGCCCCCCGATGCCGCCGAGCTACCGAGAGAGCCTCGACTGGCTGACCGCCACGGGATCGCGCGGCATCCGCCCCGGTCTGGAGCGCGTCAGCGCGCTGCTGGATGCGCTGGGCAACCCCCAGGAGGGGCTGCGGGGTGCCCTCGTGGCGGGGACCAACGGGAAGGGCTCGGTCTGCGCCATGGTCGAGTCGGCCTGCCGCGCCGCCGGGCTGAGCACCGTGATGCTGGTCAAGCCGCACCTCCGCTCCTATCGTGAGCGGGTGGTGATCGACGGCCAGCCGGTGAGCCCCGACGGGTTCGCCCGCCTCGTCGACCGTGTCCGGCCCGTGGTCGAGGCGGTGGAGCCGGAGGTGGGTGCCCCCACCCAGTTCGAGATCCTCACCGCGCTCGGCATCCTCGCCGCCGCCGACCGGCGGCCCGACGTGGTCGTCTGCGAGGTCGGGCTGGGCGGCCGGCTCGACAGCACCAACGTGCTCGACCTC
>JAXDLS010000396.1:0-3957 GCA_034666485.1 Chloroflexota bacterium | reverse complement strand
GCGCTGCGCGTCCTCCACGCCCACAACGGCGGCGGGCTGCGCATCGTCGAGGGGCTGGTCATCCCCGCGTCCGACCCCCTGGTCCGGCGCCCGCAGCAGCGCGACGGCGCCGCCTCGGAGCCCCGCGAGGGGCTGGCGGCGGCGATGGGGGTGCGGGTGGCGCTGAGCGTGCCCGTCATGGGCACCCACGACCGGGTGCTCGGCAGCCTCTGCGCCGCCAGCCAGCGCCGCCTCGATCCCAATCCCAACGTGCTGGTGGCGATGCGGCTCTTCGCCCGCCTGATGGGGGCGCGGATGTCGCAGCTGCCCGCACCGGCGACCGCGGAGGAGGTCGCCCACGTCACCGGGACGCCGGCGGCGCAGAGCGACACCGTGACACGTTCGACGCCCGCCGCAGCCTGACCCCGGGCCACCATACCCGGGATGGACGAGCGCCGCGGCATCGACAGCATGGTCCGCTGGCTGCGGATCCGCGAGCGCAGCGGGCTCCCCGCCCCCACCAGCTATGCGGAGCTGGTGGACGCCATCGGGCACAGCGCCCTGCTCCGCCGCCTGCTCTCCGGCAGGACACCGCTGCGGGTGCCCCCGCCGCGCTCCTACGGCCAGCCCTGGTACAGCCTGGTCGAGAACGGCGGCGCGGACGGGTGCGACCTGCGCACCCTCAAGGACCGCCCCGGCGCCACCCCCAGGGTCACCGTGAACGAGTGGGCCTGGAACCTCGTCGAGGAGCGCTCCGACGGCCGCCTGGTGCTCCGCTACAGCCCCGAGGCGTCGCTCTACGTCGCCGAGCGCGAGAGCGGCGAGCCGGAGCGCTGGCGGCTGGTGCGCCACGACCTCTGGGCGGAACGCGGCGGGCGGGCCGCGCTGGCGCAGGCGCCCCGGTAGGGCCGGAGCGGCTCGGGGACGGCGGGGATGGCGGGGATGGCGATCAGGCGGCCTGCCACGAGGAGCCGGGCAGGTGCTCGTCGATGCGGGCGATCAGCTCGCGCAGCTCGTAGGGCTTGGTGAGGTACGCGTTGGCGCCGAACCACAGGCCGCGGTCGATGTCGGCGGGGTCGGCATGGCCGCTGAGCATGATGATCGGGGTCCGGATGCCGGCGCCGCGCACCCGCAGGCAGACCTGGAGCCCGCTCATGTCCGGCAGGCTGACGTCGAGGAGGATGAGGTCGGGGTGCCGCTCGGTCACCGCGGCGACGGCGTCGGCGCCGCTCGCCGCCTCGATCACCGCGTGGCCGCGCGCGCCGCAGACGATCCTGAGGACCGTCCTGCTGGGGGCGTCGTCATCCACGACGAGGACCGTCCTTCCAGACCTGGTCACCGCATCTCCCGGCTGCACCCCCGGCCGCCACCCGGCGGCCACATCCGTCACCCAGCGATCATGACCGCGCGGAAAGGCCCGGGCCGTCAAGGTTCGGCGGAGACCTGCGACGGTCGGGTCACGAGATCTGCACCGGCGTCACCGCACCGTCGCGCTCGCGGCGGGGGCCGGTCAGAAGGCCACGTTCTTGGGCGTGCGGGGGAAGGGGATGACGTCGCGGATGTTGGCCATCCCGGTGGCATAGATGATGGTCCGCTCCAGTCCGAGCCCGAAGCCCGCATGGGGAACGGTGCCGTAGCGGCGCAGGTCGCGGTACCAGCCGTAGGCGCCGCGGTCCAGGCCCATCTCGTCGATGCGGGCGTCGAGCACCTCCAGCCGCTCCTCGCGCTGGCTGCCGCCGATGATCTCGCCGATGCCGGGGGCGAGCACGTCCATCGCCGCGGCGGTGCGCCCGTCGTCGTTGAGGCGCATGTAGAAGGCCTTGATCTCCCTGGGGTAGTTCATCACCACCACCGGGCGGCCGACGATCTGCTCGGTGAGGTGGCGCTCGTGCTCGCTCTGCAGGTCCATGCCCCAGGCCACCGGGAACTCGAAGCGCGCGCCCCGCTCGACCGCGCGCTCCAGGGCGGCGACCGCGTCGCCGTACTCCATGCGCTCGAAGCTGGAGCCGACGAAGCGCTCCAGCCGCCCGATGCAGTCGCGGTCGATGCGCTCCGCGAAGAAGCGCATGTCGTCCTCGCGCTCGTCGAGCACGGCGCGGAGGATCGACTTCAGCAGCCCCTCGGCGAGGTCGGCGTCGTCGCCCAGGTCGGCGAAGGCGATCTCCGGCTCGACCATCCAGAACTCGGCGAGATGGCGGGCGGTGTTGGAGTTCTCCGCGCGGAAGGTGGGCCCGAAGGTGTAGACGCGGCTCATCGCCAGGCAGTAGCTCTCGACGTTGAGCTGGCCGCTCACGGTGAGGTGGGCCTCGCGGCCGAAGAAGTCGCGGGAGAAGTCGACGGCGCCGCCGGCGGTGTGCGGCAGGTTGGCGAGATCGAGGGTGGAGACGCGGAACATCTCGCCCGCGCCCTCGGCGTCGCTGGCGGTGATGATCGGGGTGTGGATCCAGTGGAAGCCACGCTCGTCGAGGAAGCGGTGCACCGCCATGCTCAGGGTGTGGCGCACCCGGGCGACCGCCCCGAAGGTGTTGGTGCGCGGCCGCAGGTGGGCGACCTCGCGCAGGTACTCGAAGCTGTGGCGCTTGGCCGCGACCGGGTAGGTCTCGGGGTCGTCCACCCAGCCCACCACGTCGATGCCGGTGGCCTGGATCTCCACCGACTGGCCCTTTCCCTGGGACTCGACCAGCCGGCCGGTGGCGACCACCGCACAGCCGGTGGTGAGCCGGGCGACCTGCTCGGCGTAGTTGGGCAGCGACGCCTCGGCCACCACCTGGATGGGGTCGAAGCAGGAGCCGTCGTGGACCGCCACGAAGGAGAGGCCGCCGCCCGAGCGGGTGTCGCGGCGGCTGCGCACCCAGCCCTTGACGGTGACCTCGGCGCCCACCGCGGACCCTCCGCGCAGCGCCTCGGCGACGGTGAGGTGAGCCATCTCGGCCCGGCAGTATGCGCGCCCGGCTCTGGTCACCGCCGAGTCGTGCCTGTAGGATCGAGGGGCGCCGGGTCACGTGTTCACGAGGGTCCGTTCGATGGCCGCCTGGGACAAGCGTGTGCGCCGCCTCACGCTGCAGGGCGTCGAGCAGAACATGAAGCTCGGAGCCCGCTACTTCTGCTTCGAGGTGCTCGAGGCGGCCGGCGACCCCAACCCGCTGCGGCTGAGCAGCGCGGTGCGGGTGCTCGAGGAGGTCGGCTCTCACGGGCGCTGCGTGATCGTCCTGCCGGACGAGCGCCGCGTCGCCCTCTATGCCGTCCACCCCGAGGAGGGCGCCAGCGAGGTGGTCTGGTACGAGCGCACCGAGCTGCTCGGGGGCGCCGCCGGGCGCTGACCCGGCGCCTCAGACCAGCGGTCGCTTCGCCGGCACCCCGGGACGCCGCGGGTAGGCGTCCGGCGTGGGCCCGAGCTTGACCACGACCAGGACCCCGGCCGCGACCGCCTCGGGGACGCCGTCCCCGCAGGCGGCGGCCGCCGCCGCGCAGGCCTCCGCCGCCGCGGCGGCGTCGCGCACCAGCGCCGCCAGGCGCCCGCCGGTCCGCAGCAGCGGCAGGCAGAGCTCGCAGAGCACCGGCGGCGGGGCGGTGGCCCGGGAGACGGCGGCGTCGAAGGCCTCGCGGGCCCCGGGGGTGCGCCCCAGGTCCTCGGCGCGGACGGGGGCGACGTGCACCCG
The DNA here is from genome assembly GCA_034666485.1 of Chloroflexota bacterium. Classification (GTDB taxonomy): domain Bacteria; phylum Chloroflexota; class Dormibacteria; order Aeolococcales; family Aeolococcaceae; genus CF-96. The sequence goes on along the minus strand of JAXDLS010000396.1, from coordinate 319 downwards.
CTCCAGTCCGAGCAGGGTGGCCACGTGGCGGAGGAAGCCGGAGCGCTTCTGGTCGGAGTCGCAGAGCACCACCTCGAGGTCGGGACGCACCACCGCCATGGGGATCCCGGGGATGCCCGCCCCGGAGCCGACGTCGACCACCCGCGCCCCCTCGGCGGGGGGCGCGGCGGCGAGCAGCTCGAGGGCCTCGCCGACGTGCCGGTCCCAGGCGTCGGCGCGGGGGATGCGGGTGAGGTTGAACCGGGTGTTCCACTCGTAGAGCTCGTCGAGATAGCGCTCCAGCCGCGCCCGGTCCAGGGGGGAAGTCTCCCCCGAGTGG